>CAVDOI010000070.1:0-11474 GCA_963610485.1 Lachnospiraceae bacterium | reverse complement strand
CTGCTTGTAAGTGCAGGGTGTGCCATCGGGATAGGGAACGTATGGAAGTTCCCCTGGCTTGCCGGCCAGTACGGAGGGGGCATCTTCGTCCTTATCTACCTTGTCTTCCTTGTAATCATGGGCATTCCCGTCCTTACTATGGAAATCGGAATAGGAAGAGCGAGCAGGCAGAGCACCGTCAACGGCTTCAGGGCTCTCGAGAAGAAGGGGCAGAAATGGCACATTGAAGGTTATTTCTCGATAGCGGGCTGTTACCTCCTTCTGATGTATTACCACTCCGTCACGGGCTGGATGCTCGACTACGCATATAAGTTCGCCGCGGGGAAGTTCACTCCGGGAACAGATACTGCAGCGGCTTTCACCGATATGCTGTCCTCGACTCCCGAGAGCATAATCTTCATGCTCCTGGCTGTCGTCATCGGCATTGTTGTCTGCTATAAGGGCCTCCAGAACGGCGTCGAGAAGGTCTCGAAGTTCATGATGCTGGGGCTCCTCGCACTGATCGTCATCCTCGTAATTCATTCGTTCACGCTTTCCGGAGCATCAGAGGGACTCTATTTCTACCTCGTGCCGTCATCCGATGCCGTGAGAGAGCACGGTCTCATGAACATCATCGTCGCGGCGATGAACCAGGCCTTCTTCACGCTTTCCCTCGGTATATGTGCAATGGAGATCTTCGGTACCTACATGAGTAAGGATCACACACTTCTGAGCGAAGCCGGACGTATATGCGCACTTGACACATTCGTCGCATTCTGCTCGGGTCTCATAATCTTCCCCGCATGCTTCAGCTACGGAATTGAACCGGGAAACGGCCCGTCGCTCATCTTCATGACACTCCCGCAGGTCTTCATGAACATGGCAGGCGGCAGGGTCTGGGGAACTCTCTTCTTCGTCTTCATGTCGTTTGCGGCACTCAGCACCGTCCTTGCCGTCATGGAGAACATCATTGCATCCTTCATGGATACATTCGGCTGGAGCCGGAAGAAGAGCGTCATAGTAAATGCAATAGGACTCACTCTTCTCTCTCTTCCCGTTGCATTCGAGTACAACCTCTTCTCGGGTCTTGCGTCCGCGATGACCGGGGCATGGGGAAAGGGCATCCTCGACAGCGAGGACTTCCTTGTAAGCAATCTCCTTCTTCCGATAGGGAGTCTTGTCATGTGCCTCTTCTGCACCTGGAAATCGGGCTGGGGATATGATGCATTCACTTCTGAAGCGAATACCGGTGAAGGAATGAAGTACAGCAGGACGAACAAGGCACTCAGGTTCTATCTGAGTTACATTCTTCCTCTGATTATCATAGCCATCATAGTTGTCGGACTCATATAATAAAGGAGACCCGGGAAGCCGGGTCTCTTGTCATTTGAACGACTGACTTGCTCTGCAGAGGTCCCTGAGTTCCTCTTCGATGTATCTGTTGATCGTTCCCTGCGGGTAGTTACCGCGTCTGTCTCTCTCTCCCATCTTCAGGCCCGAGAGAAGCTCGAGGCCTTCGTCTATCGACGATATCGTCCAGATATGGAAAGTGCCCCTTTCAATGGCCTTCTCGATACGGTACGGAAGGATGAGCGAGGTCTTGTTCTGGTAGGGGATGATTACGCCCTGCGTTCCGGTAAGCGAGCATGTCTCGCAGGCGTTGAAGAAGCCCTGTATCTTCTCGTTGATCCCGCCCACGGGCTGGAGCTCTCCCATCTGGTTTACAGATCCCGTCACCGCGATGTCCTGCCTGACGGGAAAGCGTCCGATGGCCGAAAGGAGCGCGTAGAGCTCTGCCGACGAGGCGCTGTCTCCGTCGACGCTGCCGTAACTCTGCTCGAAGCATATTCCTGCATAGAGCGAGAGGGGGAAGTCCTGGGCATACATGTGCCTGAGATATCCCTCGAGGATCAGGAGCCCCTTGTCGTGTATGTTGCCGCTCAGTCCCGCTTCGTGCTCGATGTTGACAATTCCCTCCGTTCCCGGGGCAACGGTTGCGGAAATGACGCACGGGGTGCCGAAGGATGTGAGGGCCCTGTCCATGACCGCAAGCCCGTTGACGACGCCGATCTTCTCGCCCTTGAGCGACATCACCATCGTTCCGTCCTTGATCTCGCTGTTTATGTGCTCCTCGGCTATCGAGGAATAGTAGTCCCTCTTCTCGAGAGCACTTCTCACGTTTGCTGACTTTATCGTCCTCTCGCCCTTCGTGACGGCATCGAGCTCCGCCTCCTCGAGGAGGTCTCCGAGGATGGAGAGCTGGGTTGTCAGCCTTGTCCTGTCCTCTGCTATGAAGGAGGAGTAGCGGAGTATCTCGCGGTATGCCGAGTCCTCCTGCTCGAGCATATCCTCCCCGGCTTTCTTGAGGTAGCTTACAGTGCCGTAGATGTTCTTCTCCACTGCCGGCATCGAGAAATCAAACTCCGGTGATACCTTGAAGTACCTGAAGAAGGTCTCGTCGCTGTCGATGAGTTTGTCGTAGAGCTCCTCGGGGCCCATGAGTATGACCTTCGTCAGCATGGCTATCGGGGAGGGCCTTATCGAGGACATCATCTCACCCTGGACTGCAGTGCTCGAGAGAGCCCTCATCGTCATGTCGAGATAGCGCTTGAGTGTGAGCCAGAGTTCCTCGTTGTCGACAATCTCGCTTGCCGAGAGCACCAGATATCCTCCGCTTGCCTCCTGGTAGCTTCCGCATCTTACTGCGAGGTGCGGGGCTCTCTCATCCTTTTCGATGAAGCCGAAGAGGGAGGATTTCGAAGGATGAGTTTCGATGACGAGCGGACGCCGGTGGTACTGCGAGCGGTCGAGGACGATGTTTATCTCGTAGGCTGACTCGTTCTCCTCCGGGGAGGGAAGTGTGGAGAGGAACTTCACGATCTTCGCGTTCTTCTTCCACTTCTCCGTCAGTGCTTCCTTCGTCGTCCTCTTCTCCCTGAGGGCGTTCAGGTCGTTCTGGAAATCCCTTGCGCCTCCGCGCTCGAAGAGCACCGCAACCGGGCGTGACGGGTGGTTCTCGTTATGGAGGTATGCCGCATCCCTCAGGGATGAGAGATTCTTCTCGATGAGGGAGATCTCCTGCTTGAGAGCCGTCAGTCTTCCCGAGCCTTCGTCTCCCGAGAGGAAGATGTTGTAACCCGGTCTTTCAACGGAGAGGCCGAGTCTGAGCAGTCCCATGGCCTTATCCTGTCCGATTATCTTCTCCCCGCTTCTGACAGACGAGAAATCATATCTGTCGTAGTCGAGGACTATGTCTTTCTTCTTTATTTCTTCTAACACGCGCTTAATCTAATTGAGTGCGTGAATATAGTCAAATGGGGTTCTTCGGTACGGAAGCGGAGAGTATGACGGCAGGGCGGGAACATAAAGCGTCGGAATCTTCCGATTGGCTGCCGTAAAAGGTTGTTGCAGACAGTGGTGACTGTTAAGATGATTATGTCAAAACAGCTCCGTTCCCGGGACCTGTTCAATAAGATTATGAAACCTGTGCCAGCCGGGAAAAAGGATGGATTCAATGACGAAGAAGAATAACGGAATAACCATACGTTCCAGTGCAGCTGAATACCTGACATATGTTGCCTCGACAGGGGGCGCCGAAGACAGTATTGAGATTCGCTACGAGGATGAGAACATATGGCTGACACAGAAGATGATGGCTGTGCTGTATGATGTTTCTGTCTCCGCAATCAATCAGCACTTGAAAAGGATCTTTGGTGATGGTGAATTGGTTGAGAAGTCAGTTATTAAGAAATACTTAACAACTGCGTCCGACGGGAAGTGCTATCAGACGAAGCATTACAATCTTCAGGCTGTCATTGCAGTCGGTTTCAAGGTTAATAACGATAGAGCAGTACGATTCCGTAAATGGGCAGGACAGATTGTAAAAGATCATACCATCCAGGGGTGGACAATGGATGTTGAGCGCCTGAAGAAGGGGACGATGTTCACAGACGAATACTTCGAACGCAGCTGGAATATATCCGGGAAATTCGCCTCTCAGAGCGGAAGTTCTATCAGAAGGTGACGGATCTTTATGCAACAGCCTTCGATTATGACAAGGATGCTGAAACCACAAGACTCTTCTTCAAGACTGTGCAGAACAAAATGCACTATGCAACTCACAGGCATACGGCAGCAGAAATAATATTTGAACGGGCGGATGCAGAAAAAGACCATATGGGTCTGACATCCTGGGAGAATGCTCCGGACGGGAAAATCATCAAGAGCGATGTAATCGTTGCAAAGAACTATCTTACAGAAGAGGAACTGTCCTTTCTGGAACGTATCGTCTCTCTCTATCTAGATTATGCCGAGCTGCAGGCCCGGCGTCACATACCGATGAGTATGGAGGACTGGGCAAAGAGACTCGACGGTTTTCTCACCTTCAACGGCACTGAAATCCTGACAGGCCCGGGTAAGATAAGTGCCGAAGAAGCTAAGCTTCATGCTGAAACGGAGTTTGAAAAGTATCGGATAATTCAGGACGGGTTGTTTATGTCCGACTATGACAGATTCATGCTTGAATCAAAGGAAGAAGGGAACGAATGAGACTCAATCCTGTCACAATGTGATCTGTAATGAAGCTGTCACGGCTGTCGGTTGAGGCCGGGCATGACGTGTACTTGTGTCGTGCCTGTCCCCGTTCTCTTTCTGTGGACGATATCTTCTTTAATATTTATAATCCACAGTATGAAAATATATGAATACGCCGACGAGATATCGTCTCTTCTCTCGATTCCGTCCTTTAAAGATATTTCCCTCAACGGCATACAGATCGGCTGCAGCGACCGTGAAATCAGAAAAGCCGGCTTTGCTGTCGACGCCTGCTGGGATACCATCTCCCGTGCCGTGGAGGCGGGGTGCGACATCCTTGTCGTCCACCACGGCCTCTTCTGGGGGCGGCCGATAGCTGTCGACGGCGCACACTATGAGCGCGTGAAGAAGGCGATTGAGGGTGACATGATGCTCTTTGCTTGCCATATTCCGCTCGATGCATCCGTTCCCTACGGCAACAATGCCCAGATAGCCCTGACGCTCGGTATGACCCAGTTCGACGGCTTCGGGGAGTGGGAGGGAAAACTCATCGGAGTGAAAGGCTCTCTTCCGTTCCCGATGACTCTCGAGGAGATCATGCTCCTTTTAAGGTGCGAGGATCCTGTAATAATACCGGGGTGCCGCAAGGAAAGAATCGAGACTGTCGCGATAGTCTCCGGAAGCGGATCTGGTGATGTCGGAGATGCGATAAAGGCCGGAGTCGATCTCTTCATCACGGGCGAGGTACACCACGAGGTATACCACGAGGCGATGGAGGGGGGACTGAGCGTCCTTGCCTTCGGACACTACAAATCCGAGACATACGGTGTGAGGGCACTCGAGCGCCTGAGTGCAAAGAAATACGGCCTCGAGACCGTCTTCATCGATTCGGAGACCGGACTGTGAAAGATTATAAAAAGAGATATCTTCCGTTCATTCTCTCGCTTCTCATAATCGCCCTGGATCAGATTACGAAGGCGCTGGTCATAAAGTACATACCCGAGAACACGATAGGAGCCGCATTCTTCGGCGACTTTCTCTGGATAGTACATGTAAGAAACAACGCAGTTGCGTTCTCCCTCGGAGAGAACGTGCCGGTGGCCCTCAAGTATGTCCTTTTCGTCTTTCTTCCTCTCGTCATAATGGCTGCTGTCGCATACGCTGTTGTGTCGAAAAGGACGGACGGGGAGTTCTCTTTCTTCCAGAAGTGGTGCCTTGCCGGAATTCTCGGCGGGGGAGTGGGGAACCTTGTCGACAGGATCTTCAGATCCCTCAGGGTCGTCGATTTCATATCTGTGAAGTTCTACGGACTCTTCGGACTCGAGAGATTCCCCACATGGAATGTTGCCGACAGTGCTGTTGTAATATCTGTAGGATTACTTATAATCTCAATAATCGCAGCGGAAATCGGAAAGAAGGAGAAAAAGTGATGGAAAAGAAAAAGATGAACCCTGTTGTCTTCATGATTGTCGCGACGCTGTTAAATGTCGTTCTCATCGCCGTTCTCTTCATAGTCATGATAGTGCTTCTCGCATTTTTAAAAACTGCGACGGGAATGTCTGACGATCTATATGCCTCCCTCAGCGCCGCCGCGATGGTTCTCTCCCTCATACTCTCCTTCTTCATCTACAGGAAGATTGCCGTGAAGATAAACGAAAAGTATGACATCGGAAAGGGCAGGGACAAGAGGAGAGACTGATGAGGTTCCAGAGTCTTGAAAAGATAGAGGAGGCCTACTGGTATTCCTTCAGCGACGAGCCCATCGTCACACGCGGGGCCGTGAGGCTCTGCGACCCGGCGTACCTTCTTCCCGAGGAGTCTCCTGACGGACTCTGGCATATGTTCGCGCATACATGGGTGGGACTGGAGCACCTTACAAGTACATCGGGACTTGAATGGAAGAGGCAGCACCTCATCGTCGCACGTGCACATTCGCCGTTCGTTTTCAGAGAGGGCGGCACATACTATCTTTTCTACGAGATTCATGACCGCACATCGTATTTCAAGAAGAACGACAATTCGATATCTGCATCGAGAATCATGGTGATCTGTTCGACGGACCTTCTGCTGTGGTCGGAGCCGAAGCTCGTCCTCGATTCCACGAAGATAACCCGTGCCCAGTACAAGGACGGACCCGTGAGGGTCTCCAGGCCCCAGATAATCGACACGGGAGGCATCTACCGCCTCTACTTCGGAGCGGGGGAGACGCGTCTCTACGACACGGGGCAGAAGGCAACGGCACGTCTCATGTACGCCGAATCCGATTACCTCGACAGGGAGTACCGCGTCAATCCCGAACCCATTCTCGATATAGAGGGGGACAGCAGGTACCGCAATCTCGCAACGGGCAGTGTCCACATCGTACAGTGCTCCGACGGCGTTGCGGCCTTCGAGTGCGCCTTCTCATACGACAGAGAGAAAAAAAGGAGTACGACGAACATACTCCTCCTGACAAGCCGTGACGGCGTCAACTTCACCTTCAACAAGGTCATCCAGAGAACTCCCGACGAGGGATGGGCTTCACGCTACATCACCTCCGTCGATGTCCGCTACAAGGAGAGCGAGAACAGCTTGTACTGTTACTACTCAGCCAACGGCATGGCGAAGATAATGGGGATAAGCTATGTGAAAGAGTCGCTGGGACTCCTCCTCGGAACCGACAGAAGCTGATTACCTTCTGTTGAGAGCCGCTCTGATGAGACCCGAGAAACAGGGCTCCGGACGCTGCGGTCTGCTCTTGAACTCGGGATGGAACTGCACGCCCACATAGAAGGGATGGTCCTTTATCTCGACCTCCTCCACGAGCCTTCCGTCTGGGCTTGTTCCCGCCGCCGTCATTCCGCCTTTCTCGAAGAGCTCCCTGTAATCATTGTTGAACTCGTATCTGTGGCGGTGTCTCTCCTGGATGAGGGATGTGCCGTAGAGGCTCTCGAGCACGCTGTCCTTCTTTATCGCACACGGGTATGCTCCGAGCCTCATCGTTCCGCCTTTCTTCACGCCCTTCTGATCCGGCATTATATCGATGACGCTGTAGAGCCCGGTGCTGTCGAACTCGGAAGAGTTTGCTCCTTCGAGTCGCAGGACGTTACGTGCAAACTCTATGACGGCCGTCTGCATTCCGAGGCAGATTCCGAGGAACGGAACTCCGTTCTCGCGGGCATACCTCGAAGCTGCAATCTTACCCTCGACTCCGCGGTAGCCGAAGCCTCCGGGTACGAGAATGCCGTCGGCATCCTTCAGTCTCCCGGCTGCGTTGTCGTCATTGACGGTCTCGCTGTCGACCCAGTCGATTGTGCACTCCGCGCCCTCGTTCCACGCAGCATGCCTGAGGGCCTCCATGACCGAAAGATATGCGTCGTGGAGTTCCATGTACTTTCCGACCATCGCGATCCTGACACTCCTCTTTGCATGATGGATTCTTTCCACCATCTGCTCCCATTCGGTAAGGTCGATCTTCTTTCCATCCAGATGGAGGATGCGGCAGGCCGCATCGTCGAGACCCTCTTTATGGAGCATGAGCGGGGCCTCATAGAGTACGGGAACCGTCTTGTTCTCGATGACACAGTCCCTCTTGACGTTGCAGAAGAGAGCAACCTTCTCCTTGATGGACTCCTCGATGGGTTCGTCGCTTCTGAGTACGATGATGTCGGGAAAGATTCCCGAGCTCATGAGCTCCTTCACGGAGTGCTGTGCAGGCTTTGACTTGTGTTCCCCCGACGCCCTGAGGTATGGAACGAGGACGACATGGATGAAGAGGCAGTTCTCAGGCCCCACTTCGTGCCCGATCTGTCTGATCGCCTCAAGAAACGGCTGTGATTCGATATCACCGGTGGTGCCGCCGATTTCCGTGATTACGACATCGGCATTGCCGCTCTCGCCGCAGCTGTAGATGAACGATTTTATTTCATTGGTGACGTGGGGTATTATCTGGACGGTATGGCCGAGGTACTCTCCGTTACGTTCCTTGTTCAGGACGTTCCAGTATACCTTGCCGCTTGTGAGGTTCGAAAAGCGCGAGAGATCCTCGTCGATGAATCTTTCGTAGTGCCCGAGGTCGAGGTCGGTCTCGGCTCCGTCCTCCGTGACGAATACCTCTCCGTGCTGCAAGGGCGACATCGTTCCGGGGTCGACGTTCATGTACGGATCAAGCTTCTGCGAAGCCACTTTGTAGCCTCTTGCCTTCAGAAGTCTTCCCAGAGACGCCGCCGTGATTCCCTTTCCCAGTCCCGATACTACTCCGCCAGTCACGAAGATGTGTTTAGCCATGTCTTCCTCCAAAAAAAGAGGGCACCCTCTCCGGGTGTCCTTCGTCTAGTGTGTCTGAGCCCCTCTCTGTACAGTGTGAGTGAGAGAGAGAAGGGAAAGCACGGCTTTCCTCTTTGCTCCCGTTTTCTCATTCTTCTGCAGCTTCCGGCTCATAGCTGTTACCTCAAAATACGGCAAAAATGATTATTCATTTCTGCGTTATCTGTCAATAAGATGAGGCTGTATTTTTTTAAAATGGTTAGTCAGTGATGCTGACTAATCGGATTCTTGGTTTTTATTTCCTTTTCACGTTGGATTTTATTCCCCTTCATGTTGTGAAAGGATGGAAAAATGTGGTATTTATTCTGAAAACGGAGTCATCAATGGAGACGGTAAGAGATTATTTTGGTTCTATGGTGTTCAACGACGAGGTCATGCTCGAGAGACTTCCCAAGGACGTCTACAGGGCCCTCAAGAAGACCATAGCTGAAGGCAAGGACCTCGATTTGAATGTTGCAAACAGCGTTGCCAATGCAATGAAGAACTGGGCTGTGGAGAAAGGGGCAACCCATTACACCCACTGGTTCCAGCCCCTCACAGGAATGACTGCCGAGAAGCACGATGCATTCATCACCCCCGTCGACGGAGGCAGGGTGATCCTCGAATTCTCGGGTAAGGAGCTCATCAAGGGCGAACCCGATGCTTCTTCGTTCCCCTCGGGAGGCCTCAGAGCCACATTCGAAGCAAGGGGATACACAGCATGGGATCCGACATCGTATGCATTCATCAAGGGCGATACGCTCTGCATTCCGACGGCTTACTGTTCGTACTCGGGTGAGGTCCTCGACAAGAAGACACCGCTCCTGAGGAGCATGGAGGCTCTCAACGAGTACTCCCTCAAGATTCTCTCCCTCTTCGGTAAAACAGATGTCAGGAGAGTCAATTCGACTGTCGGGCCCGAGCAGGAATACTTCCTCATCGATGAGAACGACTACAGAAAACGTAAGGATATAATACTTACAGGACGCACGCTCTTCGGAGCGAGAAGCCCCAAGGGACAGGAGAAGGACGACCACTACTTCGGCGCCATCCGCACACGCGTTGCTACATATATGGCAGACCTCGACAAGGAACTGTGGAAACTCGGAATCAATGCAAAGACAAGCCACAACGAGGTCGCACCGTGCCAGCATGAGCTCGCCCCCGTATTCTCCGTCGCCAACGTCGCCGTCGACCATAACCAGATAACCATGGAACTCATGAAGAAGATAGCCGAGAAGCATCATCTTGCGTGCCTTCTGCATGAAAAGCCCTTCGAAGGCCTTAACGGGTCGGGTAAGCATATAAACTGGTCGCTCTCGACGAATACCGGAGTCAATCTCCTCGAGCCGGGAGAGAGCCCCTCGGACAACGCCCTCTTCCTGCTTTTTCTCGTCGCCGTCATCAAGGCTGTCGACGAGTACCAGGATCTCCTGAGGATATCGATCGCGTCTGCCGGCAACGACCACCGTCTCGGAGCGAGCGAAGCTCCTCCTGCAATCGTCTCCATGTATATAGGTGAAGAGCTCGAGGGAATCCTGGAGTCCATTGAACACGGTAAGAGCTTCGAGGAGAAGAAAAAGAAGAAGATGAAGCTCGGTGTTCATGTCCTTCCCGAAATCCCGCGTGACTCGACGGACCGCAACAGGACAAGCCCGATGGCATTCACAGGAAATAAATTCGAGTTCAGAATGCCCGGTTCCTCCTTCAGCGTGGCGGGACCCCTTGTCGTACTCAACACCTCTGTCGCATCATCCCTCAAGGCATTCTACGAAGAGCTCTCGGGATGCACGGACCTCAACAGCGCCGTGACGAAGCTTGTGGGGCGTGTATACGGCGTTCACAAGAGGATCGTATTCAACGGCAACGCCTATTCTCCCGAGTGGATAGCCGAAGCCGGACGAAGAGAACTTCTGAACCTCGAAAGCGCTCCCGAGGCATTCGACCAGTATACGGCGGAGAAGAACATCAGGCTCTTCGGAGACTTCGGAATCTACTCCCCGAAAGAGGTCAGAAGCCGCAGCGAGATCCACCACGAGGAATACTCGAAGACAGTCAACATCGAAGCTCTGACAATGCACGACATCGTGATGGAGGATATATACCCCGCATGTGTGAAGTATTCGACAGTGCTTGCGGAGAATATAAACAAAGTCAGGAAGGCACTTCCCGATGCAAATACTCAGTCAGAGGAGGAGATACTCAGGAGAGTAATCAAGCTCACCAACGATCTCTATGCAGAATGCACAGTCCTCGGGATAACTCTCAGAGAAGCCCAGAGCCTTTCCGGTTCTCTCCAGTCCCACTACTACAGGACAGACGTCCTTCCGAGAATGGCGGCGCTCAGAAAGATTGCCGACGAACTCGAACTCATCGTAGGCAGGGAGTACTGGCCGATGCCGACATATTCGGATATCCTTTTTTACAATTAATTCTTATAGTACAACATGATAAACATATTATGAGAGCCTCGGGAAACCGGGGCTTTTATCATTATGAATCAAATGAAAACAATGAAAAACCAGCATCAGAAGCCATAATCCTCACTTTCCCAGACGAGAAGAGGAGAGGCAGCCGGAATCTCTCTCATATGCTCCTGTTCCAAAAGAACACAGGAGACGAGACGCCTGGAGATGTTTACGGACGATTTTTTTTCAAAGTGGGGAACGGTGCAGAAA
>CAVDOI010000069.1:0-11502 GCA_963610485.1 Lachnospiraceae bacterium | reverse complement strand
GTGTAAAGAATATATGAGTTTCCAACGGCTCTGGAGAAACGGCTTCTGAATTTGTCGAGAGAAGAATGACTCCTGTAGTCGCCCGATTTCACCTCTAAGGGAGATACCTTCTTACCTTCTGTAATAAGAAAATCAATTTTCATGTTGTTTTCCCGTCTGAGATTGTCGGATCTTGAATAAAAGTAGAGGCGCTCTCTTCTGCCTCTCAGCATCCCGGCAACAACGTTTTCCATCAGCATTCCTTCGTTGATGCTCAGCTTGTCCAGAAGAACTGCCCTGTAGAGCTCGTTCTCTGTGAACCTCCTGTCTTTAAAGGTCTGGGTGACAAGAAGGCCCGTGTCAGCCATATAACATTTCCGCGCGGTACTTTCCGTACTCAGTGCCAGACCGATATGAGGGTCAGTGGAATTGAAAGCGGTATTGACTATCATGGCCTCGTTGAGCCATACGAACGCATCTTTATAATCCCTTAATCTGGCTTCCTTCTTCAGAGATGAAAGCATGTACTTCTTCTCTTTCCGGGACAGCTGGGACGGGATGTTGTCGAACACTTCGAAAACTTTGTTCTCATATCCTTCTGCAAATTTTACGATATCCTCCCGGTAAAGATTCAGTATTCTGCGTTTTACAGTATCACAAGCCTGGAAATTCCTGTCTTTGATGTATGTAAGGACTGCCTGAGGCATCCCGCCGACAAGAACATACTGACGAAAATCGTTCATTATCTTGCGGTGCAGAGTCATACCGAGAGGAGTTCTTGATTCAAAACAGCTCCTGATAAGCGGGTATGTAACCTCGTCGCCCATCGCCCACAGGAACTCCTCGAAATCGAGGGGGAACATCTCTATATGATCCTCCTCCGACAGAATAATAATGTCCTGTACATTCTTCTTGAGCCTTATCAGGGATCCCGTTTCAAGATAGTCGTATCTGCCGTCTTCAACCAGATACTTGATAAGCTGCCTCGCCTGAGGAAACTGCTGGACTTCATCGAATATGATGAGAGATTCTCTTCTGTACAGAGGCGTTGAATACAGGGAGGACAGTTTGTTGAAGAACAGATCGAGGTTATAACTGTCTTCAAGAAAAAGATTCTCAATGCCTTCGGGAGCATGTCCGAAATCAATGAGAATGTGGCTTCTGTATTCTGCTCTGGCAAACACTTTTGCAATATAGCTTTTTCCCACACGACGTGCGCCGTCAATCATGAGCGCTGTCTGACCATTGCTGTTCTTTTTCCATTCAATCAGATCATCATATATCTTTCTTTTCAACATATTTTGCTTTTTCTTAAAAAAATATTATTTCATCAAACACGAAATAGTAAGTTCAGACATGCCGTTTATGCACGAAAAAGCAAGTTCAAACACGCCGTTTTTGCACGAAAAAGCAAGTTCAGACACGCCGTTTTTGCACGAAAAAGCAAGTTCAGACACGCCGTTTTTGCACGAAAAAGCAAGTTCAGACACGCCGTTTTTGCACGAAAAAGCAAGTTCAGACACGCCGTTTTTGCACGAAAAAGCAAGTTCAGACACGCCGTTTTTGCACGAAAAAGCAAGTTCAGACATTGTATGTGTAGACAAAAAAATGTCAATTCAGCATTCCTTTGTCATGATGCCGATTATTGTCCTGTCAGTCTCACGCATGCCGACAGTGGCAAGCTCGACGATGTTCTTTATGGTGTTCTCGACGCCCTTCGTCACGATGCCGTCCCCGGAGAGGAACTCGCTTTTATTCCTCGTCATCTCGAAGCCCAGAAGCCCCGCCTCGACTGCGGAGGCGATCTTTGCGGCGCAGCTGGCCTTGGCTCCGTCGCATATCATGCCGCTCTCGATTGCAAGTGAGTTGACCACACAGTGTGCTATCTCGTTCTCCCTCCCGCCGTAGAGGTAGCTTATACCAGCAGAGGCCCCGCATGCGGCGCTTGTGGCTCCGCAGTACGCACTGAGCGCGCCTATTGACGCCTTGATATGTATCGCCGTCAGATTCGATACCGTTAGAGCCCTCAGGAGAAGGTCCCTGTCCGCCTTGAGCTCCTCTGCATATATGATGACAGGTATGGAGACCGTAAGGCCCTGGTTGCCCGAACCGGAATTGATGATCACCGGCTTCTCCGAGCCGTTCATCCTTGCGTCCGACCCCGCTGCGGCATAGGCCTTCGCCCGGTTGTTCACGCCGTTTCCGTAACTCGAGAGCAGTATTGACCCGATATTGGCACCCCAGTCATGTTCAAGTCCGTCCCCGGCGATTGCCATGTTGTACTCTATCTGACGCTCGAGTGTCTCCCTGACGTCGTCGATGATGAGCGAGTCTGCGAATTCCACTATATCGTGTATGGTGAGAAGATCCCTGTTCTCCCTGCTTTTTGTCTTCTTCTCCTCGTATTCAACGCTGAGAAGGACCTCGCCGTCACGCTCGAGTCTGATGACGTTCGTATGCGTGCCTGCTATCTCGGCAAGGGCCCTGTGGCCGGAAGAGAAGACCTCGACTATTATCGAAAAGACGTAGGGCCTCGGGCTCGGAGTCACCTTCACCTCGTGGAGGCGCAGGAAATCACAGATCTTCGGGATATCGTCATCGTTGAGGGATGACAGGATCTCGAGCTCCTTATCGCTTCGTGCGGCAATGATTCCCGCAGCTGCGGCAGTCTCTATTCCCTTCCGGCCCTTCGTATTGGGCACGACGACGCTCTTGACGTTCTTTATTATGTTGCTCGATACAGATACGTTCACCCTCTCGATTTTCCCTTCAAGGAGCGAGGAAGCGAGAGAAGAGCAGTAGGCGATTGCTATCGGCTCGGTGCAGCCGAGAGCAGGAACAAGCTCTTCTCTCAGTATATTCACATATTCATCATATATTCTCTTGTCCATTTCAGATCCCTCAGAACAGTTTCCGCCAGAAGCAGGGAAAACTCAAGAAGAATGAGGATTTTTATCATCTGTGTCTGCCGCTTCCCGTCCTGAAGTACGGAAAGAGAGAATTCCATGTCTTCTCTATCATCACAGACACATCGCCATATAAAACGGGATGAATATCGTACTGCCTTCCTTCTTCAGATCTTTCGAATAAATAACGTACCGTCTGTTGTCGACACGGTCGGAATACTTTTCGCAGAAGACATCAAGTGATTTATGAGAGGAATATGACGACGATTTGACCTCGATCGGAATGACCTTCTTCCCGTTTGGAATCAGAAAATCAATTTCATAATGATCAAACATATAAAAATAGAGGTCATGGCCGTTGCTCCTCAACGCCTGTGCAACGGCATTCTCCATGACAAAGCCCAGATTGAGAGATATCTTGTCCGTCACAAGAGAAGTATAGATCGAGTCCGTCATAGGCTCTTTGGAGGATCGGAAGATCTGAGAGACGAGAAGAGCTGTATCTGCCATGTAGATCTTATGCCTCGTGAAATCCTTCGTCAGTGCCGGAGCAAAAGCGGGATCCATTGAAGACGATGCTGTGTTAACAATCATCGACTCTTCGATTGCGTCGAATGATGAGTACACCCTCCTTCTTCTCGCATCCTTCCCCATTGCAACAGTTCTGAAGAGTCTCGAGGACGAGGAGAGCTCGGACGGAACAGCCCTGAAGATGAGAGACGTCGAGAGATTAGACTCATCGTCGAGCTTCTTCAGATCCTCTTCATACAGGGTTATGATATCACGTTTGACGAGATCCACATTCTGAAAGTCATTCGTCAGAAGAAACTCGGCTACGGCCTCGGGCATCCCGCCGACGGCGAGATACGTCCTGAACTTTTTCATCAGCCTCCTGTGCAGCACATCCCCGAAGGGTCTGAGAGCATTGAAGTTCTCCCTTATCGCATCGGCGGTCATTTCATCCCCGGAGGCCCACAGAAACTCCTCGAAGTCCATGGGATACATATTGATAATCCTTTCTTCACTGGGAATAAGGATATTCTCGACATTGCGCCTCAGTGATATCAGAGAGCCTGTTTCCATGTAATGATAGCGTGCATCAAGCACAAGCTGTTTTATGGACTCTCTGGCACGTGGAAAAAGCTGAACTTCGTCGAAGACTATGAGACTTTCTCCCTTGAACAGCCTCACTCCGTAGATAAGAGACAGATTACGGAAGAAATCGTCGAGAGATGAAATGTCATCGAACAGTCCCTCAACCTTCTTTCTGTCAGACTGGAAGTTGATCAGAATGTACGATTTGTATTCCCTTCTCGCAAATTCCTCGACAATCGTAGACTTCCCTATTCTGCGTGCCCCCTGAACAAGAAGGGCACGTCTTCCTGCCCAGTTTTTCTTCCATTCAAGAAACTCATCATAAATCTTTCTCTTATAAATCATTAATTTGATTCTGTCACATATTCAACGAATTGTAAATGCCGTTTTGTCACATATTTGACAAATTCAAAGACGCATTTTGTCACATATTTGACAAATTCACCATACAACTATGTTTCCATAATAACATCAGTGGAGATGCAGAGAAAGTGTCCGGTTCCTGTACTCGAAACTGCATAAATCAGCATAATTCAAGAAGAGAACGGATAATGTGTAAAAAATGATTTCCAGGTAAGATTGACATCAGATTATCAAATAACTATCTTTTCACTAGCTAGATAATTGAGGCCCTATAAATGAAAAGATTAATCCCCCTGTTATTTCTTCTACTTCTGATTTTTACCGGATGCAGCAATAAATCTGCATCCATTCATACAGTCATTTTCGATGACGGCTACGGCAATACATTCGAGCAGGACGTCAAGGACGGAAAAACTGCGACGAAGCCGTACAAGGATCCCTCGGCGCCGTCCGAGGCAAAGAAAGGAAGATTCAATGCCTGGGTTACGAAAAGCGACAGCGGAGCCGAAACCGCATACGACTTTTCACAACCCGTGAAGAGAGATCTGCATCTCTATGCAACATACCTTGACGCATACACTGTCAACTTCTTCAAAAACAGAACCGACCTCTATACAGATCAGAGGGTAAGCAGCGGAGACAGGGCGTCGAAGCCGGTCGAAGATCCCGAGGACCCGGACAAGGGTTCTCTTATAGGCTGGGCGACAGATCCCGACAGACCGGAGGAAACAACATACGATTTCAATACGCCGGTAACGGGTAACCTCAATCTCTATGCCTACTACAGAGCGGCGAAGTACGTGACGCTCCTCGATCCCGACGGGAAGCAGATCGGCAAGAAGATAAAGGTGGACTATGGTGACCTCTTCCCCACCCCGGAGCTGAAGGAATGCGGGTCGCTTCTCATCGAGAAGTGGCAGGTGAAGAACGGCGAGACTTACGAGGATTATGACTTCTCGCTCCCTGTAGAGACGGACATCACACTCAAGGCCGTCTGTTACGACGACATACCGAAGGCATCACTGACTCAGGAAGAAGTTCTGTCGGCAATGCGGTTTGCTGAGGTTCTTGCCCCTATGAAGGGCAGTGAAAAAGGAGAAGACACCACAGCAGGTTTCAGGAATTCCGATCTCATGAAACTCTTCCTCGCCGGCTCGCACGGCATAGATCCGGATACGCTGAACTTCCGCTACCCCCACGACGGCGTCTACTACGAGCTCTATGTACCGGGTGAGAGTCTGAATGTTCCGGAGAACATCCTCTACTACGAGATATCAAGCGATACAGTTGCAAAGAGATATAACAGAAACTACGAGGACGGAGTTACTGAAATCACAGCTGAAGACTTTGTCATCATCGTGCGCATGGCCAAGGGCAGAATCGAGGACGGCAGGATTGTCAGGGACGGCGAATACTTCGATCTACCGATAAGCCTCACGCTCAGGACTGTCACAATGACTCTGGATAAAAGCGGCAATATCGACATAGTGTTCGAAGCAGGCTCACGCCGTTATTACTTCACCATGACCAACGAAAGCACCGACAAGTCCACTGTCTCGACAATGATTCTCAAGAAAACCGATTACCAGGACAGCACAAAGTCGGGAACAGGAGCAGAGAATGTTACCTTCTATAATGTAACTTTTGACAGCAACAACGGAGATGCAGCGAGAAAAGTGAAGCTCATCGCTTCTGAAGACGGAACAGCTGTTCTGAGAAAGCCCGATCTCGATCCTGTGGACGAAGACCTCAATCATTCCTTCAAATACTGGACAAAGGGCGGCACTAAATATGACTTCTCATCCAAAATCGGTGAGAATACCGTTCTGACGGCTGCATACTTCACAAAGGAAGAATACAAGAAGGTTCTTGAAGCAGAATGCATCTACAAGATTCCCGCCCTGCTTTCTCAATACAAGATGGTCTTCGAAGGTTACAAGATAGTCGATGAGAGGCTCTTCCCGGAGACGGACGCCGCCGACCGCGACATGGGGATGATTCTTCTGAGCTCTCTTTTCTCCATAGATCCGGAAAGCGAGAAGCTCTATCTCACCTACAACGACGAGAAGTATATCTATGAAGACAGTTCGGACTTCAAAACACTCAGGGTTCAGGGACAGTCGGAAATAGCGGCGAACAGTTCAAAGAAGGACGGAAACACATCGACTATAAAGATCGACGGTTTCAAACTTACACTCCAGTACGTAAACAACACCGGCACAGGCAGGACGTGGGAGAACCTTACCCAGACCTTCAGCATAGATGCCGCGATAACTTCTTCCGGTACTGACGGCAGGACAAAGGTGACGACTGCCGTTCTGAAGGTCGGAGAGAAGACATATCCGAAACTGACGGCAACGGCGACAACGCTCGATGGCGGAAAGACCGAAGTCGTTTTCGAGTACGAGGAACTCAGGTTCACCAGAGTCTACTGATAAGTTGTCACCTTATCGGGAGAAATGTGTTTCAGATAAGGAATGCTGCCTCGTAAGGCAGTGTTTGAATGAGAATCCAAGAATACAGCCCCTGCGGCTGAATTGAGGTAAATAATAATGAAGAAGTTTATACCGATACTATCCATGCTTGTCCTGCTTCTGGTACTGGCAGGATGTGAAAGCGGAGGCCCTAAGTTCTATACTGTGACCTTCGACACAGACGGCGCCATTGTCGAAACCGAAAGCCAGACAGTCAAAAGCGGAGGAAAAGCCATCGAGCCCAAGGATCCTGCAAAGGAGAACGCGATGTTCAAGGAATGGACACTCGACGGCGTCAAATATGATTTCTCCTCCCCTGTCACCTCCGACATAACACTGAAAGCTGTCTACTGGCCTCTCTATATTGTCATTTACGACAGTCAGGGCGGTTCGGAGGTTCCTTTCCAGGAAGTTATCGGAGGAACAGCTCTGGTACAGCCGTCAGATCCTGTAAAAAAAGGAACATCCGGCTTTGCCAAGTGGATGAGGGTCTATGACGACGGCCATACGGAATACTACGATTTCTCTAAGGAAGAGCCTGTTGTGTCTAACATGTTCCTTAAGGCCGTCTATGCAGAAGATGAAACATACACCGTAACATTCCTGAACAATGGCGGCTCCATTACATCTTCACAGATTGTCGAAAGTGGAAAAAAAGTCATAGCTCCGAAGGATCCGAGCAAATCGAATGCAGTTTTCATCGAATGGGTAAAGTTAAACAGTGACGGAACAACGAGCAAGTATAACTTCAACGAACCCGTAACAGAAAGCCTGACGCTTAGGGCAGAGTTCATAGCCACACATAAAGTTACAATATGGTCTACAGGCGGCGGTGAGCTCCAGAATGATGTTCAGTATGTAAAGGACGGCGACTATGCAATAGAGCCCAAGACTCCCGTCAACAGCGCAAAATGGGGATTCAAGGAATGGGAGGTTGAAAACAGTGACGGCACAACGTCAACATTCAATTTTACGACGACGAAGATAACGTCCGACCTCACAATCAGGGCGGTCTACTATGAGAAGCGTACAGTCACATTCAAGAATGCAGACGGCGGCACCTACAGTACGCAGACTGTGAAGGACGGAACGAAGGCAACGAGAATCGACGCCCCATCCAAGAGCGGAGCATGGAGTTTCAAGTGCTGGGTTATCGAAGGAAAGGATATCGAATATGACTTCAACTCCCCTGTTGTCGAAGACATCACTCTCGTTCCGACATACATCAACGGCTACACGGTGAAGTTCGACTCCGACGGAGGCACATATACGCCTTCAGATCAGTTTGTCAAGGAAGGAGAAAAGGCATCCGAACCCAAGAGCCCGGACAAGAGCGGCACAAAGGGATTCATGTGGTGGACGAAGGACGGTTCCTACTATGACTTCAACACCGCGGTCACATCAGACATCACACTGAAGGCTGTCTACTGGCCAGCATCTTCCCCCGGCGAGGAAACATACGACAAGACAGTGGTGAACATGAAGGATGAAGTGAGATGCCTCCATAACATAGTGAGAACACTCATCAGCCCGAAAGAAAATAATGGTTTGATGGACGGAAAAGATGATGTCGCAACAATCTTCAATCTCACAGATAAAGGATCGACCGACACAGTAAGATATCTTCTTACGAACCTGAGGATGAACGACGGCAAACTTGTAATCGACGGCACGGAATATGACATCAGCAAGGTCTCGACCCAGTTCCTGCTTGATGCAGATAGTCTGAAAACTATCAAGAAGAATGCAACTGAGAAGAAGACAATGTCCGACTACACAGTGAAGTACTCTGTGAACATTGAAGAGCTCGCATTCAAGGTGAAGTGTTATATCGGAGACGAAAAAAAAGAGGTCAAGGACTTCCTTTACTCCATACTCTCGGTCAAGGGGACAGTCATCAAGCACAGCGAAGACAGATACGAGTACCATCTCCAGCTGACAATCAACAACGAAGGTGACGAGACGACATATCTCATCCATGCAGGAGCCATAAAGGCAGGCAATAACGGGGATGACAACATCCTCTTCTTCAACTACAAGGGTTATACGGGATATGTTCCCGGAATATCACTCTGGTAAGTGAAAGGATGCGGAGAGCGCTCTCTGCCTCTTTCTTCTCTTTGTGAAACACCTCCCGGGAGTCCGGGAGGTGTACCTTTTTTCTCTTTCAGGTATTTCAGTTATCGGATGCAGCTGTATATACAGCAAAGCTTCCTGTGACTTCGGGTGTGATCACTCCGGCCTTCTGGATGTAAGCGGAGAGGAGGTTTCTCACCTGTCCCAGGTCCTCGCCCTGCTCCATGTCGTACTGTGTCGAATAGAGAACACGGCTCTCGTTACCAGCAAAGCTTGGTGCACCGAGGTAGTCGGAGACAGCCTTCATGTAGTTGCCGCCGCCTGTGAAGCGGTAGTTGTTGATGACGACTCTGTAGTGTCCGTCCATGTCGATGGGAGATCCGAGATATGTGATGTTCCTGACTCTGTCACCCTCTTCGTTTCCGAGGTAAATCTCATAGGAGACACCTTCGCCGTAGAGTGTGTCGCAGTACATTCCGCCGCCGCGGACGATGACGCCGTCACTCACTTCATACTTCGTTGCCGCGAATTCGAGCCATGCCTTGATCTCTGATCCCGTCATGTCAATGCAGTAGAGCCAGTTCTCGTACTTGTAGAGCTGGAAGAGAAGTCCGAGCTTGATATCACCCTCGGGGATGACGGCTCCGGTGGAGCTGTTGAGCGGAGCGGAAATGGACATCTGGGCACCGACTTCTTCGGGAATTGCATCAAGCTGCACCTTATTGATGAGGTCCAGGAATGCATTGGGCTCGGTCATGTTGCCGGGAGCGGGGAATTCAGCTTCAGCATAGCCGATGACAGCATTGAGGTAGTTGTCCCATACCTCTGTCTCGTAGTCGCTCATCTCTGAAAGGAACTCCTCGTCGACGTCGCTCCTGGATGTGTCGATTACATCGAGTGTGATATCCGTGATCTTTCCTTCAACGTTGCTGTATGTGATGACAGCTGCGCCGAGTGCCTGTGCCTTTGTTCCGCAGTGGAGAACAGGAACTTCCTTTCCGTCGAGGTCTGTGAAGGAGTATGTACCCTTCTCGTGTGTATGGCCGCCGAGCACGAGGTCGATTCCCCTGCTGTTCTCGATGAGACATGCAATCTGGTTCTCGTAGCTGTCCTCGTAGTAGAGACCGTCACCGTTGTAGCCTTCGATTTCGTCTGCATCCACGAGTGTGCCGCCGCTTGTTCCGCGTCCTGAGTGGCATGCGACCACTACGATATCACAACCCTCTTCGTTCCTGAGGATGTCCGCATAGTGGTTCCAGCAGTCGACAAATGTCCTGAAGTCGATTCCTTCCCAGTTGGAAGCCTTGTCCCATGTCGGGATATTGGGTGTATCCATACCGATGACGCCGACCTTGACGCCGTCATATGTGCGTGTGATGTATGCGCTGCAGTACGGCTCATAACTCTCGCTTCCGCTCTTGATGAAATTGGCGGTGATGACCTCGATTCCTTCACTCTCAGCATCCTTCACCTGCTTGTTGAGGATTGTCATGCCGTAGTTGAACTCATGGTTACCCCAGTTCCAGCAGTCGTAATCCAGAAGTCCGAGGGCCTTCATCGTCGGATCCTCTACGTCACTTCTGAAGAATGCATAGTAATAGGTGAACGGCGTTCCCTGGATGGTGTCACCGTTGTCGAGCGTGATGGAATTGGGATAGAGCTCCCTTCTCTCCTTGAGGACGGTGCTGAGCCTCGAGAGTCCCGTTCCGCTGATTGTCGCGGCGTCGCCCGAGCTGTACTGGCTGTCCACGATTGCTCCGTGAACGTCGGAGGTGAAGAGGATCTGAACCTGTACTTCTTCCGGAAGTACCGTCATCTCGCTTACAGGATGTGCTCCCAGTACGGTTACTGTGAGAAGCACGACAAGAAGTGTCAGAATTGCTCTGACTGATTTTCTCTGCATAAGTTTTCTCCTTTGCAATGTATTTGAATGTTATACAAGGAGCAGAAAGATAACAATCCGTATTGCAAAAGAAAGAAGAGAAAGCACGTGTTATCCGTCTCTCCCGCCTCACCTGTCGGATGATATTAAAAAGAAGGAGGAATTATCGTGGACGATAATAAAATGCAGAAAAATATATCCTCTACGATATATTTCCATTGACAAAATTGTGTTTATGCCCCTGATAATATTGCTAACGGAGAATGACTCATGAGCGATTTCCAGAAATTCCTGGATGAGAATCTGTCGAAGATCAGAATAGAAAAAGCGGAGAATACCGGGCCGGGCACGGATTATGACATATATGAAGAAATAAGGGATATGATCATCAGCGAACGAAGAAGGCAGAAGATGACACAGAAGGAGCTGTCCGCTGTGACGGGCATTTCACAGGCCAACATCTGCAATATCGAACGCGGCACCACCCGTCCGGGTATCGACACACTCCGGAAAATAGCTGATGCTCTCGGTAAAAGACTCAGTATTACACTTGAAGACAGGGAGGATTTTTGATTGTCCATGCTTGAAACTTTGAAGATAGATCGATTCCGCGGCATAAAGAATATGTCTGTCAGTTCACTCAGCCGTATCAACCTCGTTGTCGGGGACAACAACTCGGGAAAGACCAGCGTTCTTGAAGCCCTTGAGCTTCTGCGTTCTCCTGCAC
>CAVDOI010000068.1:0-11551 GCA_963610485.1 Lachnospiraceae bacterium | reverse complement strand
TCTCTTAATTCTTGTGTCAATCGCCTTTGTACTTGGTCGTCTTGCCATCCTTACGCCTCCTTCTTCCTCAGAATCTCGCCGAGAGTATCAGATTCCTTCTTTACATCATCCTCACTTATGCCGAAATAGCTCAGAATGTCCTTCTGCTTTTTCGTGACAGGATGGTCAAGGCGGTAGATGTTGTCGAAATGCTTCGTAATCTCAATCTTGTCGAGTTCCTTCATGACAGCGGGAACAGTTGCATAGTTAGGCTTGTTCGAAAGATTGAGAGTTGCCTGGCTTATGTTGGTGTAAATTCTTGATCTGACGATGAGAGCAACAAACTCGATGAGTATCTTGGCATCCGTCTTCTCATCCGTATAGGTTCTGAGTGCACTGTTACCAAGGTAGCTCTTGTCGCCTCTGAAAAGCTTCTCGCTCTCATCTCTGGATTTGTACCTCTCCAAGGCCTCAGGAGCTTCCATCGGCTCGGACGTAATGATGACAATATAACCGCAGTATCTGAGTTCTCTTTCTCTGACTCCGGGTTTCTCTTCGTAAAAGAGAAGCGTACCATCATTGTCATAGGTAATATTGTAGTAATCGTTGAAGGTGCCGCTGAACACATACTTCTGTCCTATCTGCTTTTCGATGGCCTCGCTCATCCTGTTGAACTTGTCTTCTACCATCCTCTGAGCCTGTGCTGCTCTTGTTATTGAGTAGTAAACATGAATATAACGAGTGCGGTCATTGTCGAAGAGCTTGCCTTTGATTGTCGTTCCGTAAACTTTGTAACTCTTTATGTAGCAGCTGCTTTTTGTTTCGAATGAACCTTTTGTCTCATCAACGGCATTCTCGAGAACCTTCCTCTTTCCCTTTAGCATGATTATGAAGGCATAACCTTCTCTATCAAGAAGAAGGAGGTTTCCTTCCGAGAAATATCCTCTGTCGAGAATAAAGGCTACGGATCTGTAGCCGTAGGCCTTCGCCTTCGCAATCATGAACTGAAGCTGTGACACATCGACTATGGAGCCACCATACCTCTCATAGAAAAGCGGCTTGCTGTTTGTCTTGTCATAGGCGATGGCATAGTTGAATATCGGGAGATTCTTCTTGTCTTTCGCTTCGCCGAATTCTCCTATTGAAAGGTCTCCCGCCTGCGTGTTTTTATTGGTTGCGTCATAACTGATGTATATCTTTTCCCGGTGGTCCATCTTCTCGTTCCACATTCTCAGAAAGGAAAATGCTGCTTCTTCTCCAAGATCCGATAAAAATGACGAGACCTTGCTGTCGGAGAATATCTTCATCCCTTCAGTAAAGAGAGCATGATGGTATGCATAGTCGGGGTAGTACTGTGCTGCATTGTCCTCCGTTACTATCGTATAGGCTATAAGGTCGAGAAAGAGGCCGCTGTCACCTGCTTTGTTCATTTTCCTTATAATCCCGTCAATGCCGAGTGAGGATATAATCTTCTTTATCACTACGTACGGACCGATTCCCAGCGTGCTGCTGCGTCTTTCCTGGCTGGACTCCACAGGCCTCTCGTCCGAATCGGGGAAAGCACGATAGAAATTCTGATTGGGATGCATTTTCGTCTCGTCATCCGAGCACATCTTCCCTATGCACATCCTCTTGGGTGACGTGTACTTCTTATCTTTGTCGTAACTCCTGCCGCACTCATAGTAAATATAGAGGACATCTTCCTTCTTTATCTTAACAATATGCTCTTTCGGGACTGTAACTGTGTAGTTATAGTACATGTAAACCTCGCTATTTAGGTATAATTATACCTCAAATTATAGCCGGAATAATCCCTCTCCGCAAGAGTTTTTCTGAAAGAAGCTTAACTATTTTTAGATTATGTAGAGGTTTATTATGATTGATTGAAATCAGGCAAAGGAACGAGGTATACTACGCAGGAAGTTCACAAATATGGTATTGAGGTGCCTCTTCACAGAAATATTTCAGCGATTCAAGCACTTTAGGTGCCTTCTGGATTTCATCGAATATCAGAAGTGTTTCTCCGGGCTTGATTGTCACATGGTTTTGTACTTCCAGGGATCTGATTATCCTTTCAGTATCAAAATCAGACTCGAAAAGCCGTGCAGTCTTTGTGTTGTTATAAAAAGATATATAGACGAAGTTAGAAAAGAATTGTCTGCCGAATTCCTTCATCAGCCATGTCTTCCCGACCTGGCGCGCGCCCCAGAGCACAAGCGGTTTTCTGTTCTCTTTTGTTTTCCATTCAATCAATTTATTCATTAACTTTCTTTTCATGTCTTAAATATAGCAGAAAAAATGTATTCTATAAACACTTTTTCCGCCGAAAAAATGTGAAAAGAGCACGCAAAATACCCGTTGGCGTAACCGTATACAAAGGGAAACGGAAAAACTGACGGGAGCTGTTAACAGGGAAGAGCCGCTGTCCTGAGGCTCACTCCGTGATTCCGCGCCTGAAGCTCCACGGGACGGAGAAAAGGTATGCACAGAGTTCATCAGATGCTGTCGGACGCAGGTGGGAAGAAGATATTTGTTTTTAACAATTCAGGCCGTCAGAGCTGACGAAAAGGGCGTTCTTTGTATATAGTATTGTGACTTTTGAGGTTCACGATGAAAAGACTGACATTTACAGTACTCTGTTTTCTAACGCTTCTTTCACTTACGGCAACTCCCGACAAGGTCCGTCTGATCAGTATCGGACTCGATTATGCGAACTCCCCGACTGAGGAGATGCTTCTCTACGGAACGCTGAACGACGCCTATCAGATGACGGCGGCCCTGCAGAACGTAATGGAGGCCAAGGGGGTCGAATTCGAGAGCATATTGATGATCCAGGAGGGGAAGGGTGACTACTACGTCGAAATCACCGTTACGTCAGAGAAGAACCTGAGAGCCCTCGTCGACGAAGTCGAGGAGATACTCATCTCACTCAATCCCGATTCAACGGACGCGATGGAATATGAACTCGATGAGGAGACGTACCTTATCAGGGACAGGGTGGCGGATGCGGAGATCCTCGACGCTCTCTATGACGAGCTTGCGGCAGTCGATGCGGGGGACGGAAGCGTCGACTTCGACTTCTTCGACATAAAGGACACTCCGCTCTATCCATCGGCGGACAACATCCTCAATGAGATACTCCTCTCTTCCGACCTTGACTACGATGATCTTCTCATAGTCTATTACTCGGGGCACGGAGGGAGCGAGAATGCATTCACGCGCCTCTCGATGGAGGAACTCCTGAAGCCGTACGTCGAAGACGGGAGAATCACGGAGAAGCAGAGGGACGCCGTGCTAGGACTCGATGTCATTATAACAGACTGTGTCATGGATGCGCTTATCCGGCTTGATGTCGACGAGGACACCATTCTTGATATCGCGGAGAAGATGGATTCGAGCGATGATACCTACAAGACGGGAGTGCTGGCAACGGCGTACACATACGACAATTACTATGCAGACTGTACGAGCCTCGAGATGTACATGCTCTATGTTGCGCTCTCGTTCCTGAAGTGCGACTCCGTCCTTATTCTCGACTCCTGCTACTCCGGATTCGCTTCAGACAATCTCAGCGACTACCTCGAGGATTCGGACTACGACCATGCAGTCAATATCGAGGTGATGAGTGCTTCGACGAAGGAGGAGACGAGCGAGGAGTACGGCGTGGAGCTAGACAACGGGGATTACGAGGATCACGGTGCCTTCACCCTTGCGGTCCTCTCGAAACTGGGGTGGAAGCTTTCTACAGAAGAGTCAACCACTATAACCGTTCCCTTCTATACAATCGATGACGACGGCTCCGTCGTCGACATAGGAATCGAGAAGGAAGTCAACGGCTATACGGCGTTCATCCCCGAAAGACAGACGGCATCGGAGTTCTTCCAGTCGGTCATGGCAGACTGGAACGAGGAGGGGCAGCACCCCCAGGCCGGGGAGAGCAGCTACCTGTTGTACTTCATCCCCTGATACAATGCCGTTATAAGGGCAGTAACGAGCAGGAGAAGAGCGCCGAGAATCAGAAGAAAGGCTGCCGGCACAAGAAAGAAGCTTTCGTGGAGAAGGCCCTCGTCGTCGATGTACTCGAGCCTGCTCCTTATAAGAAGGAGTGCGGTTGCGACGGCGGTGAGAACCGGGATGGGGAGGACGAGCCCCCGTATCTGCTTCTTTAACTTCATCTTGATCTCCGGGCTTGACAGAAGGAGAGAGCGCTCTCATAATGAACACTGTTCATTTTGAGATGATAGCATGAATACCGTAGTAACATCCAGAGAGGAAATACTGAAAGAAGCGCGAAACCTTGTGAGGGAGAAGGGAACCGGCAGCGTTAACATCCGCACGCTTGCCTCGCGCTGCTCCGTCTCCGTCGGAACGGTATACAACTACTTTTCCTCCAAGAGCGAACTCACTCTCGCCGTTGTGGAGAGCATCTGGAGCGATATCTTCCACGAGGAGGATGTGTGCCAGCCTTCATCCGGCATCGTCTCACTCATAGAAAGAATCTACTCCTCGCTGGAGAAGGGCGCTGAGAAGTATCCTGGATTCTTCACCCTACATTCACTCTCGTTCATCGGAGAGGAGAAGGATGATGCAGCACACATGATGGAGAGAATACAGGGACATATTAAGGAAAGCATAAAGGCCGCACTTGAAAGGGACGAAATGATTCGTGAGGGGGCATTCACTGACTCTCTCACAATAGACGAATTCGCAGCCGTCCTGTTCGTCGTAATGCTTTCCGACATGACGAGAGCGCACTACAACCCCGGAACCATAATCGAAATCGTCAAACGGGCACTTTATTGAGGTAAACACAGGAGAAGGGGAAATACATACGAAACTGAACATAGTTCATTTTAAATACAAAATCAAAGGAGACAAATATGAAACGTTACATGAACCTGTCGCTGCTTTACACCGTCATGGGACTTGCGGGCGGCGTATTCTACCGTGAATTCACGAAATTCAACGGCTTTACGGGAAAGACCGTGCTCGCCGTCGTCCACACCCATTACCTTGCACTGGGAATGCTCTTCTTCCTTCTACTCATGATTCTCGAGAAGAACTTCGCCTTCACAGGGGAGAGGACAGAAAAGAAGATCATCGTCTACAACGCCGGTCTCAATGTGACGGCACTCGTCTTCCTCGTGAAGGGGATACTGCAGAGTCTGGGTACGGAGCTGTCATCTGTTGCCGCAGGTGTGATGGCGGGAGTTGCGGGAATAGGGCACATCCTCCTCGGTGTCACCCTTGTTCTTATCATACTTGATGTGAGGAAAAGTGTGAGAGAGTGAGCTTTTGCAAACTGACAGAAGAAAAAACGTTTTAAGAGGTGGCTTCCGCTGATGGGAAGAAGAGTCGGCATGTCGACGCAGCCGGGGAATACAACATACTACGACTATAGGGAAAGACATAAAACGCGGTATGCCTGCTAAGCAGCTGTCTTGTGACAGCAACAGCGGTGTCGTGGACAGCCTCACGGAAAGAAAAATCTTATCAATGATGCTCTGAAATAGTACGAACTCGATGAGAACCTTCAGAGTCTCTATAAGATATGCCTGAATTGAAAAAACTCGAGATAGTTCTTGATTGTTTCGATAACAGAACGTCAGAAAACTGGATTCAGTCTTTTTGCTTTCTCCTTTATTGATGCGGTGGTATCCCGAGTGAGTCAAGAAGTGATCTGACCCCGTCCTGCCCGTCAAGGCAGGTATCCCTGAGCCATCCTCTTTCACTCCTCCACATGGCAAGTCCCCGGTAATAGAAGAACTTCTTTCTGTCCTCGATGATGAACGGAATGATGTTATGACGGAGGCACTCTTTCAGCGCAACAAGACGTCCGACTCTGCCGTTTCCGTCCTGGAAGGGGTGAATGAACTCGAATTCGGCATGAAGGGATATTATGTCATCAATTGTGACCTCATCTTTCGAGTTGTACTCTGACAGGAGGAGGCGCATCTCCTTGGCGACATCTCCGGGCTTTGTAGTCTCGTGACCGCCGATCATATTAACCCGGCTTTTGTATTCCCCGACATTGAACCAGCTTAATGTAGAAGCCTTCGTGTCATGCTTCAGGATATAGTGGATATGTTTGATGATATTCTCGGAGAGTTCCTCTTCTGCCGAATCAATCACATAATCGAAGGCCTTGAAATGGTGTATGGTTTCAAGAACATCATCCACAGGAATTCCATCCGGGGATGCTATTGTATTCGTCTCGAAAATCATTCGTGTCTCATCCTCGCTGAGTGCACTTCCTTCAATGTGATTCGAGTTATATGCCATCCTGATTTGAATCTCGTGATACACTCCTCCCGATATCCCGTTTTCCTTCTCGTCCCTGAGAAGCTGGAGAAGAGGATTGGGTGAAACTGACGAGGAAAGGATTGAGGGCTCGCAGCCCAGAAAAAGGGCAATGCGGGAGAGAGTCCTCTCCGAGAGCCTTTCTCCCTTTGCGATCTTTGCCATTGTCCGTGAAGATATGCCGGTTTCTGCGGCAAGCTGCGTTTGTGTGATTCCTTTTTTTCGGAGCTTTTCATACAGGCCTTCATATGAGATCATTGAACTTCACCTCCCGGATAATCTTTACTTATTCTATGTATTCCGGGTAAAAAAGTAAAGTTTTCAAGGAGGTGGAGTAAAGCTTCAAGAAGATCCGGAGTGCAAAGACATGGAATATAAAAGTGGTACTTCATAACATCGAAGTGTGTTATCATAGCCCGGAAGGGGAAAGGACGGAAGGTAAATGAGCCTGTTATTGAAGAACGCGGGAATACTGACAAGAGTGAACGGAACTCTGCGCTATATCGAGAACGGCTGTGTAGCCGTAGAAGGCACCGTGATAGAAGGTGTCTACGACAGAGTGCCGGAGAAGGAATACACGCTGGTGAAGGATATGAAGGGAAAACTCCTTATTCCCGGGCTTGTGAACGACCACACACATACGGCGATGGTCCTCATGCGCGGCCTCGGAAGCGGGAAGAGCCTTCAGAGCTGGCTAGAGGACATGTGGGCCATAGAGGCGAGGATGACTGCAAAGGATATAAGGGTGGGGATGGAACTGGCGCTTCTTGAAATGATAGGAAGCGGGACGACATCCTTCCGCGACATGTACCTCATTCCTTCAGCCGTCGTCGATGCCGTCGGCGCATCCGGCATCAAGGCTACGATATCACGCTGCATAACGTGCTTCAACCCCGACGAGGACTACGACAGCTTCGAGAATGCAATCGGCTCGAAGGCGCTCTACGACGAATACGACGGCGCATTCGACGGCCGCCTGAGGATAGACTTCGCAGTACATGCCGAATATACGGCGAACGGGAATATAGTGCGGCGCTACAGCGAGGACGCGGCAAAGCGCGGCGCAAGGATGCACATACACCTTTCGGAGACGGCAAAGGAGCAGAGGGAGTGCATCGAACGCTACGGGAAGACCCCCGCCGAATGGTTCTGTTCCCTCGGCCTCTTCGAGAATCCCACGTCGGCCGCGCACTGCGTCCATGTAACGGACAGCGACATCGCACTTCTCAGGGAGAACAATGTAAGCGTGATCCACAATCCCGAGAGCAACCTCAAGCTCGGCTCGGGAGTCGCTCCCGTTCCCGATATGATAGAGTGCGGACTCAACGTATCCCTCGGTACCGACGGAGCCGCGAGCAACAACAACCTCGACATGTTCGAGGAGATGCACACAGCCTCGATCATACATAACGGGGTAAGAGAGGATCCGACAGCCCTCAGGAGCCGGGATGTAATAGACATGGCGACTATCAACGGAGCAAGAAGCCAGGGACGCTATGACACGGGAAGCATAGAGAAGGGGATGAAGGCCGACATAATCGCACTCGATCTCTCGTCTCCACATTCCATCCCGATGCTTGATCCTTTTGCCCAGATAACATATTCGATGAACTCATCTGACGTGTGCATGACAATGGTCGACGGCCGCATACTCTACGAGAACGGCGAATACTATACACTCGACAGAGATCGCATATACAGGGAGGCGGAGGAGTGTGTCTCCTCCCTCTACGGAAAAAGATGAGAAGGGGGTTCCCTTCTCATCGAAACAGAAAGACAGGATGACGTACTGCCGTCACATATCCTCTACGCCTCTGCCGTCTTCCTCCGCATCCCTTTCCTTCATGTAAAGGGTGACGCGGTCCAGAAACTCCGTCATCGTCATTTCGACAGAGGTACTCAGGTCCTCGATCCTCTTCATGCTCGTCGTCAGCTGGGTCTTCTTGAAGAAGCGTGCGAAGTTGCCGACGTCCATGCACATCCTCGTCCTTATCTTCGATTTCGAGAGTCCCTTCTCGAGCCTGATGATCTCATGTACCGTGATAAGGTCGTCAAGCTCATAGACCATGGGATCCTCACCCTCCTCATCGAGGACGCGGCGCAGAGCGTCGCATAAATAAAGGTATCCCCTTATCGAGATACCGTTCCTGAGACATTCCTGCTGCAGCTTTCTGAAAGTGACGAACTCATGAGATCTGAGGAAATACTGCTCCATCGACAGATGCTTCTTCATGCTGACCACGTTATCCATGATCTTCCTGTTAATCCTACCAACGTATTCAGTCAATTATACACTCCGATAAATCAACAATAGAAAAGAGAAGCTGAAATCAATCCAGCTACATACATCTCGCAGCCTTTTTAACAAGGCGTTTTCCAGTCCAATCAGCTGGTCTTTTTGTTTTACATCCGATGTCCGATAAAAAATCAGGAAATCGGAATCCCTCCTTACTGACAGTGTCGCACATTCCGGGAATAAAGCAAGGCCCCGGCTTCGATTTTATCATATTATTTGTCATTTTTTACTTTTCACTGTAATGATTTAGGAATATCGTCTGATTTTGCTGAGTCAGGAAATAAGGTAAAAAAGATATCCGGTTTACAATCAGACAATGCAAGAGAGGGACACAGAATAAACTATGTAAGGTGGCAAAAAGGACAAAATATGTCCATAATAGTATCAATCTCTGGATATCTGATGGGTAACTTCTGCAAAGAACATCATAGATGTGTTACTAAAAAACAAGGGGAGAATAAATGCTCAATGGTTGCGATAAGCTCTGAAGCCATATAAACGGAGAAGAGAGGCAGAGAGGAGCGAAGTAAGCCGGAAAATATGTTCAAAGAGCCGGAAAGTGAGAGTGCGTGCACTCCACCTGTCCGCAGAACGCAGAAGGAGAGTGCAGATGACGGCTCCGCCAGGAGTGACATACAGCCTCAGTGAGCATCACAACCAGAGGGAAGAAGATCAGTCACAGCAGGAAAAAGAGAAGAGAGAGAAAGAAAAGAGCGATGAGAGCGTGAGGCAGGAAAGGGACGGATACCGGGGACGGAAGAAAAGGACAGCATGTCATATCGGAAAGAAAGACGGAGAATGAGAGAGAGGGAGTTGCGCACCTGCACATTCGCCCTTAAGCTTTTCATATGGGGAAAAAGAAAACAAAGGAAACGGAAAAGAAGGAAAAGGAAAACAAGAAGGAGAAGAGCCTCAGAGAGGCTGTGGCGGAACTGCCGGCAAAGAAGAAGACCGCGCTTGCCGTCGCACTTGCCGTCATAGTGACCGCACTCATTTTCGCCTTCACCTTTACATTCATCAATGCTGTCTCCCCCGAGGAGATAACAGAGGAGGAGTATATGAAACTGCTGTCGAAGCTCGACGGAAGGTTGTGGACGGTAAAAAAAGGCGACGAGAAGACGATAGCCTCGTCCCTCTATTCCTTCGAACCCGACGGCGCAAGAACGAAGAAGAGTGGCGACACGCTTCTTCTCATCCTCTATGACGACAGGGAGGAGTACACACTCCACTTCGCATACAGGGATGACAGAATCCGGGGCTTCATAGGCTCGGATCTCTACTCGCTCTACCATTCAACGGGAAAGAAGGAGACGGGAAGGGCTCTCTCACTCGTCAGCACGAAGAACAAGATCACGCTTTACGAGGAATGATGGGGAGCTTATCTTACCTGCGATATACAGCGTAGTTCCCGCTCAAGGCTGAAATTCCCCCAGTCGAGACCGAAATTCCCCCAGTCGAGACCGAAATTCCCCCAGTCGAAGGCTGAAATTCCCACAGTCGAAGCTGAAATTCCCCCAGTCGAAGCTGAAATTCTCCCAGTCGAAGGCTGAAATTCCCCCAGTCGAAGGCTGAAATTCTCCCAGTCGAGGTAGAAATTCCCTCAGTCAAGGCCTGAACCCTAAGATACACTATGAGAGAGTTGCATTATCAGAAAAGGAAACTTTCATCCAGAAGAAAGTCCTCAATTCCGACGTAACGGATTCCGTGTTCGTCCACCCATGACTTGATGTAGTCCCTGACGACCACAATCTTTCTGAAGGAATCCGGAATGCGGACAAGCGACGCAATCTCCTGTTTCTTCTTTTCAGGCTCCTCGACTGAAAGTGCCGATTGGATATAACAGCGCTCGTTTCCCCTGTTGACAACAAAGTCAACCTCTAACTGGTTGCGCACTTTTTTTCCTTCGTCAGTTTTGATGTTCTGCTCTACAACGCCGACGTCGACATCACACCCCCTGCGTACAAGATCATTATATAGGACGTTTTCCATCAGATGCGTTTCCTCAAGCTGTCTGAATCCGAGACGTGCGTTTCTCAAGCCAGCATCGGAATAATAGTATTTGACGGGAGTCTTGATGTATTTTCGTCCTTTTATATCATACCTTTCGGCTTTTTGAAGCAGGAACGCATCCATGAAGTACCCGATATAAGCATCAATGGTATCCGGAGCGAGCCTGATATGACGTTCGCTGGCAAATGTATTGGACAGTCTGCTGGGATTCGTAAGCGAACCGATATCGGAAGCAAGCACGTTCAGGAGGATTTCAAGTACCTCCCGGTCGTTCTTGATCTGATGGCGCTCAAGCACATCCTTGATGTATGTTCCGGCAAAAAGATCATGCAGATAGCGGCTTCTTTCTTCATGTGACTCCAGAAGCCACACACGCGGCATACCGCCGTAGGTGTAGTAATCGCGCCATGCACCACGCTTGTCGCCGTCATATTTTTCATATACTTCGGCAAAGGAAAGCGGATTGACACGAATCTCATCCCCTCTGTCACGGAACTGAGTGAGAATGTCGGATGAGAGCATCTTCGAGTTGCTGCCGGTCACATAGATGTCCGCATTCGGGATCTTCATCAAGCCCAGCACCACATCAATGAATGTCAGTTTTTCGTCAGGGTTATCCACATATGGATTCTGCACCTCGGTTACAAATTGAATTTCATCAATCAGAACATAGTAACGTCTGTTCTTATCCGTTATGCGATCTTTAACATATCTGTCCAGTTCAAAAGGATTACGGTATCTGGCATTTTCGATATCGTCCAGGGCGATTCCGATAATCTGATCCTCCTGAATGCCTGAGTCAAGAAGGAAAGGGCGGTAAAGCTCGAAGAGGAGGTAGGACTTTCCGCTGCGTCTGAGGCCGGTAATGATTTTGATGCGACCGTTGTCCTTTTTCCTGATCAACTGTTCCAGCAATGCTGTTGACTTAAGGTGTTTACTTTTATCGTAGCATCGTAAGAAACAAGG
>CAVDOI010000067.1:0-11583 GCA_963610485.1 Lachnospiraceae bacterium | reverse complement strand
ATCTCGACGGGGTATAAGATTCCGTCTTCTTCAATCACAAGATCTATTTCGTTATCACAATCTTCAGTCTTGTCCCTGCCTCTGTAATAAGAGATGCTGAAGCGGTAATCCTTTCCTTCGTTGGTGTAGGATTTCAGAATCTCGGAAACTACAAACGTTTCAAACATGCTGCCTGCAACCGCCGAGTTCATCAGGGCATCGGCAGTAAGCCACCTTGTAAGGTAGCATGCAAGTCCCGTATCACGGAAATAGACCTTCGGTGTTTTGATGGCCCTGTTCAGGGCGCTGGCACTGTACGGCTGCAGAATGTAGATGATTCCTGTTCTTTCCAGAATGGAAATCCAGACTTTGATTGTAGGCTCGCTCACCCCCACCTGACCGGCGATGTTGGCATAGTTGAGTATTTCTCCTGTCCTTGCCGCAACTGCTGTCATGAACTTCGAAAATGTCACACTGTCTACATTGATTATGCTGTTTATATCTCTTTCAAGATATGTGGTCACATATGAAGAGTAAAAGTCGTGCCAGTCCCGTTCGATATCATAGAGCTCGGGGTAGGAGCCCTTGTGGATCACGGACCAGATGTTATTATACTTCTTCAGTTCGCATTCACGCTCCGAAATGTAATCATCTGTCGGTACAAAATGCCTGTTGAACCCGATATTGTTGATCTCCCTCATCGAGAGTCCGGACAGCTCGCATATGGAAACTCTTCCTGCAAGGGATTCACTGACCCCTTTCATGATTTCAAGTTTACATGAACCGGAGAGGATGAAGAGACCTCTTTCATCGCCTTCATCGACTCTCTTTTTGATTTCTTCAAATACCGTCCCCTCCTTCTGGACCTCGTCGATGAAGAGAGGACACGGGTTGTTGAGGAAAAACAGGTTCGGTTCCTCACGCAGCTGTTGTCTTGTCTGGCTGTCGTCGAATGTCACCCGGTTGTAGGAAGGGAACTCATGTTTTATGAGTGTCGATTTTCCCACCTGTCTTGAACCGGTGAGCAAAGTACATTTGCTGGCCGCCACTCTGCTTTTCAATATATCTGAGAAGGCTCTTCTGATGTATGACATTAAATTTCCTCCGACAAATCTAAAGTTCAATTTTATTTTAGTCTACTTATTGTGCGTAGTCAAACTCTTAATGTTTCGAATATGGTTCCGATTGACGAGGAATTTTGAAATAAAAGTTGCCGTTCAAGGGGAAAAATCGGGTCACGCCAGCTTATACTGAGAAAACGAACAATTCTTCGTAATTTGTTGGATTTTGTTTTTGTTATTTTCAAAGAGAAGCCCCCGCTCTCTGCGAGGGCTTGTCTTCAGATTTCAAGCATGCGTTTGATGCCTTCCTTCTCCAGGACGCCGCTGTACTGTCCCATCTTTCTGCCTTCCTTGTAGAAGACGAGGGTCGGGATTGTCTCAATGCCGAACTCTCCGGCAAGGCCGGGATTTTCATCGACGTCGCACTTGCAGATCTTCATGCTGCCGGCTGCGTCTTCATCGATCTTTTCGAGTATTCTGCCCTGTGCACGGCATGGTCCGCACCATGTTGCAAAGAAATCGAGAACTACCGGAACGGGGGACGAAACAACTTCCTTTTCGAAATTTTCCTTTGTTATGTGATAAATCATATCTGCCTCCTGTTGTTGATATTCATTCTTAATATAACTAAGGAATGAGGAAGTCGGCAACTGTTGCAGATGAAGAAAGATTCTCAATCGGTACGACGATGGACGAGAGGGTGATTATACCTTTTGTATATATGAAATCAAGCCTTTCGCGGTAAGGGCCGGCAGATCTCGTTACGCCCGCTTCTGTCTCTTCGCTGAAACGCGTGGATGCATAGGCATCGTTCCATGAGAGGGAGAGGAGAATGTCGGAGAGGAGGAAGGATCTTTCCTCCCTGTAGTCGTATTCCGTCCAGTCCGTCCAGTCGAGTGACGATGGAGCCGTTGATGAGAGGAATAATATCCTTGCATCTGTCGTGGAAGAAGAGATACTCTCGATCAGAGCCTCGGCATTCTTCTTCTCGAGGTTGTCGACCATAAGGAGAAGATCCTCTGCCGTTTCATCTTCCGGTATTACAGGATGGAGGTCTCTCGGATAAACAGTGACACTCCGCTCCGGAGTCAGTGCCGCGACGATATGATCTTCCGTCATTTCTTCAAGAACGACACCGTCGAGAACTATTGTGCCACCCTCTGTCGTGACGGCATCCTTTTGGAGGGCGGTGGCAATGCGTATCTGATTTGAAAGGCTTCCGGTAAGCGCTGTCAGGGTGAACGAGTAGTTTCCAAGGAAGGAGACAACACTCTCGACAGCTTCATCGGAGAGGGGCTCCTCTCCGAGTGGAATCAGAACAGCGGAGAAGACAGTATTGACATCCGCCTTTTCCGTTCTGTTGTTCTTTACGGGATTGTAGTAGAAGGGACAGGTGAGGGATGACACGTCTGAGGGGTATTCGTTCACGGCCGCCTCAAGGGCAATGCGTCTTTTCTCCTCTTCTTCGGCTTCCTTCTTTTCATTGATTACTCTGATTCTGGTCTCGGTGCTTCCGCTTTCGGGATAGCTGATGGCCTCCCTTGCCTCGGCTATCGTATAGGTGGCGCAGGAGGAGAAGAGAAGTAACAGAATCAGAAGCGGGAGCAGGGCTTTTCTCATATCTTCAGCTTCTCCCCGTATTCGGCCATTTCACCCTCGGCGTATTTCTCCTTGGCCGGGAACGAGAATGTCTTTCCGTCATTTCTGTAGCGGGGGATGACATGGATGTGGAGGTGAGGAACCTCCTGCCCCGATGCCTCGCCGTTGTTGATCAGAATGTTCGTTCCGTCGGCCTTGAGAGTGTCCCTCATCTTTCTGTCGACCTTCTTCGCTATCTCCATCATATGGTTGAGCGTGGAGGAGGGTACGGCATCGAAGGTGGGGGCCGCCTCCTTCGATATTACAAGGGCGTGGCCCTTGTTGACGGGGGAGAGGTCGAGGATGACGAAGACTGTGTCGTCTTCATAAAGTTTGACTGACGGGATGATTCCGTCCCTGATCATTTCGAATACTGTTGCCATACTCCGGATTTTATCATTCATTGTCCGGTTTTTAAAGCGCTGACGTCTTCTTTTGAAGTGCGTATGATACGGGTTTGTACGAAAGAGTTCTTCTTTTTGATAAAAAACACAAGAGCGGCAATCGTTAATGCGTTATCTAATGGGTAAGGCCATAACTTATTTTTAACCAATAAGATACTTGAACAAAAAATGCAAAATCCATATTATTTCAAAGTTGGAAATTTTTAAGATATTAAGAGATGTGGAATTCCCACTCTCGATTCGTCAGAGGTAAGAACAAATGAATCACGATCTTCTTGGTATGAGAAACATCGGTATTAGCGCTCACATTGACTCGGGTAAGACAACCCTGTCCGAGCGTATTCTCTACTATTGCAACAAGATTCATGCTATCCACGAAGTACGTGGAAAGGATGGTGTCGGTGCAACAATGGACTCCATGGAGCTTGAAAGAGAGAGGGGAATCACAATCGCATCGGCGGCAACTAACGTAAACTGGAAGGGACACGAGATCAACATCATCGATACTCCGGGCCATGTCGACTTCACTATCGAGGTCGAGAGATCCCTCAGGGTCCTTGACGGCGCAATCCTCGTTCTCTGCTCTGTCGGCGGCGTACAGTCACAGTCAATCACCGTCGACCGTCAGATGAAGAGATACCATGTCCCCCGCATCGCATTCGTCAACAAGTGCGACAGAACAGGTGCAAACCCCTACAAGGTCAAGGACCAGCTCATCGAGAAGCTCGGTCTCAATGCCGTTCTGATGGAAATCCCCATCGGACTTGAGGACAAGCACGTCGGCGTCGTCGACCTCGTCAACATGAAGGCGAACTACTTCGATGCAGGTCCTGCTGGAGATGCTCTCAGAGTCGAGGAAATTCCTGAGGAGCTCAGAGCGGAAGCCGAAGAGAAGAGGGAGGAGCTGCTCGACGCTGTCAGCATGTGCACCGGTAACGATGCACTCATGGAGGCAATGCTCGAGGAGAATGTCCCTGTAGAACTTCTGAAGGAATGCATCAGAAGGGCGACAATCGCGCTCGAACTCTGCCCCGTATTCATGGGTTCTGCTCATAAGAACAAGGGTATACAGCCGCTTCTGGACGGTGTCATCGACTACCTTCCGAATCCGACGGATGTCGAGAACAGGGCACTCGACCTTGATAACAACGAAGAAGAGGTCATCCTCGAAAGCAACGAAGACAAGAAGCCTGTCATCCTTGCATTCAAGCTTGAGGACGGACAGTACGGCCAGCTCACATACATCCGTGTCTATCAGGGACATATCAAGAAGGGTGATACTCTCATCAACACCAGGAGCCGCAAGAAGTTCCTCGTAGGAAGGCTTGTAAAGATGCATGCCTCGACTATGGAAGATATAACGGAATGCGGATGCGGCGAGATTGCGGCACTCTTCGGCATCGACTGTGCAAGCGGCGACACATTCTGTGATCCGTCTCTCAACTACTCGATGACAAGTATGTATGTTCCGAATCCTGTCATCTCCCTTGCCATCACACCTGTCGACAAGAAGGCTGCAGACAACATGGCAAAGGCCCTCAACAGATTCACCAAGGAGGACCCGACCTTCCAGACCTATGTCGATCCCGAGTCCAACCAGACGATCATCAAGGGTATGGGCGAACTTCATCTCGATGTCTACATCGAAAGAATGAAGAGAGAGTACAAGGCGGAAGTTACAGTCGGCCAGCCCGAGGTTGCATACAGAGAGGCAATCAGCCAGAGAGCAGACTTCAACTACACTCACAAGAAGCAGACCGGCGGTTCGGGTCAGTATGCACGTGTTGCGGGTTACATCGAACCGACAGTCCAGGAGAATCCGGACGAGCCGGCTCCCGACTACCTCTTCGTCGACGAAGTCAAGGGCGGCGCAATCCCGACGGAGTACATCCCGTCATGCGACAAGGGCTTCCAGGCTGCAGTCAAGAAGGGATCCCTTCTCGGCTTCCCCGTCCTCGGCGTCAAGGTATGTGTCAACGATGGTGCATGGCACCCCGTCGACTCTTCTGACATGGCATTCCAGATTGCTTCGATTGCGGCATTCAAGGAGGCTTACGAGAAGGCTAAGCCTGTCATCCTCGAGCCTATCATGAAGGTCGAGGTCGAAGGTCCGAGCGAGTTCCAGGGCAATATCTTCGGCTCCATCAACCAGAGAAGAGGCATGATCATCTCATCGACGGAGGACAACAACCAGTGCACGGTCATTGCAGAGGTTCCTCTTGCGGAGATGTTCGGTTATTCGACAGTCCTGAGGTCCCTCACCCAGGGTAAGGCCGAGTTCACCATGGAAGTTGCAAAGTACGGAAAGGTTCCTCAGTCTGTCTCGGAAGAGCTCAAGAAGAAGTACGCAGAGAAAGAGAAGAACAAGAAATAAGGAAAAATAGCACATGGTCGTACGGCTGTGTGTTATACTAATCTCAAGGATTTTGAAATGGATTTAAAACAGCTTAATAGTGTCAGCCCCATCAGGGTTTTCGAGGCTTCCATCAACGGCGGTCTCGGCAGGGGCAATCTCGGTGTGATTGTTTCGAAGAAGGGTGTAGGCAAGACGGCATGCCTTGTCCACATCGCGACAGACAAGCTCTTCAAGGGTGAGAACGTGATCCACGTATCCTTCTCCGGCAATGTCGAGCACGTAATCAACTGGTACAAGGAAGTATACAGGGAGATCGTCGAATCGAACTCCCTCGACGACGCACAGGATGTGTACAACCAGATTCTCGCCAACAGGGTTGTCATGAACTTCTCACAGGAGCAGGTTCCTATCGAGAGAGTTCTCGAGAGTCTTTCCTCGCTCATCAGCCACGGTGCATTCAAGGCCGACGCAGTGCTTTTCGACGGCTTCAAGCTCACGCTTGCCAGCGAGGATGACATTGCAAAGATAAAGGCATTCGCCAAGGAGATGAACATCGAGGTATGGTTTGCGGTCTCTCCTGTAAGACCCGACGTCACATTCGACGAATACGGTGTTCCTAACACGCTCGAGAAGTACTTCCCGTATATCGACGTTCTTGTCGCACTCAAGACCGACGAGAGCCGCGAGAAGGTCAACCTCACCGTCGTCAGAGCTCACGGCGAGAGTATCCCGAAGCCTGCGATGGTCGCACTTGACCCCAAGACCATGCTTATTGCAAAAAAGTGAATATGATGCCGGATTGATTCCGGCATTTTTTAAGGTGGAACAATGGAAATCCGGAATTTCTTCATCGGTGATGATATTGCGTCCGTTCCGGCAGGGGAGGGCGTCACAAGAAAGGTGCTGGCTCACAACAGCGACCTCATGGTCTGCGAGCTTCACTTCAGAAAAGGTGCCGTCGGGAGCCTTCACTCCCATCCGCACACACAGTGCACCTACATCATAAGCGGTCTCTTCGAGTTCGATATCGGAGGAAAGAAGAAGGTCCTCGGGGCAGGGGACTCGACTTATAAGGAGAGCGGTGTCGTCCACGGCGCCGTATGCCTCGAGGAGGGTACTCTCCTCGATATCTTCACTCCCGGGAGGGAGGATTTCCTCAAGCCCTGACGAGAACTACGGCTTCGGCCCTGACGGCCCTTCCTTCTCCGAGGGCATCCAGTCCCTCGTTGGTCTTCGCCTTCACGCTTACTCTCGATACATCGATTCCGAGAATGGAGGCAAGGCTTTTCCTTATATCGAGTATATACGGCGCGAGTCTGAAGCCTTCGAGGGTCACCGTGGTATCGAGATTGATTATCTCCGGCTTGACGGTTTCCACGATTTTCTGAAGAAGGTCGCGGCTGTCCGCCCCCTTCCACTTGTCGTCCCCGGGCGGGAAGAAGTGCCCGATATCTCCGAGGGCGTATGCTCCGAGAACGGCGTCTATCACGGCATGGATGAGAACGTCCCCGTCGCTGTGCGCCTCTTCGCCTTTCGAATGGGGGAGTTCGACTCCCCCTATATAGAGCTTTCTTTCTTCCACGAGTCTGTGGATGTCGTTGCCGTATCCTATTCGCATCTCCTTCTTCTCCAGATCCGGAAGGAATGTAATCTTCCTGTTTTCTTCATCTCCTTCTGTAATGAAACAGCTGTTTCCTCCCGTTACATAAGGCTCGGTGTCATCCTGGAAGGATTCTCCGGGCGTGATTGATGAGTATACATCAATGAGTTTGCACCTCGTGAAGATCTGCGGGGTCTGGACCCTGACGAGTGTATTCCTGTCCTCGGAGGATATGATGAAGGATCCCGCGCATCTTTTCACGGCATCCGTGAGGCGCAGTCCCGGTGCGGCGGCACCGTACTTCTCCGCATCGGAGAGTATTCTTTTAATGAGCTTTTCGGTCACGAACGGACGCGCCCCGTCATGTACGGCGATGAGATCGTCTCCGTCTCCGTCGAGTGTCGAGAGATAAAGCACGGCGTTTCTCACTGATTGTGTCCGGTTCTCTCCGCCTTTGACGAAATGGAGGAGAGTCTCGTCGGGAAATGCGAGAGACGAAAGTGCGGCGCTCATTAAGGAGAGTCTTCCCTCGGGGTACGTCACGACGATATTCTGCAGTCCCGGGATATTCAGAAATGGCGCTATCGAGAGCGCGAGCACGCTCCTTCCATCGATGAGGGAGCACTCCTTCTTCGTATGTGTATTTCCGTCGGGATTGAATCTTGTGCTGTTTCCGGCAGCTGTTACTATCAGATCAAACGCCTTCAATGCCTTCAAGGTAAGAGAATATCAGTTTCCTTACCTCCTCCTCGCTCTTTTTTAGCACGGAAGAGGCTTCGTCTACAAGCATCAGAAGGGCACTGTCATAGAGCTTCTTCTCGACAGAAGGAAGCTCCTTGATTTTGCTTCTTCTATACAGAGATGAAACGACTCTGCATATCGAGAGGGCGGTTCCTTCCTTGAGGAGGGCGGTGTTCTTCTCGACCCTGTGCTTCCATTCCCGGTCTTCTGCGCCCTCATCCTTTCTGAGAACACCGAAGGCCGCCATGAGATCGTCTTTCCGGGTAAGGTGCCTCAGTCCCAGAGAGGCTGCATTGTCTTCCGGGAGGAGAATTACCGAATCCTGGCTCAGAGATGTAAGTTTAAGATAGCTTCTGCCGTTCCTCACTTCCTTCCTCACTATCGAGCATAGACCCGTCGAGGGGTAGAAAACATCTTCACCTATTCTGAAACCTTTTGATAATTCTGTTTGTGACATATATTTATTGTAGACGAAAAAAACGAAGTCGTCAAAATGCACTTTTGAATTTAATTTTTAATTTTTTGACAATGTCAAAACCTGCGGGGCTTTGTCCCGCGGACAAGGTAAAAAGACAGACTGTGATCATCAGGGAGAATACGGCAGCAGCTGGAGACTTCGAAAATTACTGCTACCCGGGCAATACAGTAAATATTAACCGGTTAACAAACCTCTTTGTGACATATATAATGGCGGTATGAAAAATCAGGAAAGAAAGACAGGCGTTCTGTTACATATCACAAGTCTCCCGTCCCAGTACGGAGTGGGGGACATGGGCGATGAGGCGTACAGGTTCATCGATACGATTTCTTCAAACGGAATCTCGCTCTGGCAGATGCTGCCCCCGGGCCCCACGGGCTTCGGTGACAGTCCCTATGCCGCACGTTCGGCATTTGCCGGCAACGAACTTTTCATTTCCCCGAGGACACTCTACATAGACGGCCTTTTAGAGCTTGAGGATGTTCTCGTAAAGGCTCCGGAGAACGACAGGGTCGACTACGGCGAGGCGCGCCGGATAAAGATGCCTCTTCTCTTCAAGGCTGCATCGGCATTCCTGTCATCCGCAGACAGAAAGGCGAAGTCTGAATACAGGGCTTTCAGAGAGAAGAACGGATGGTGGCTCGAGGACTATGCACTCTTCCAGGCTCTCTGTACACGATACAATGACTCGAGATGGTTCTCCGTATGGCCGGAGGAGCTCAGAAAGAGAGACGAAAAGGCTCTGAAGAAGGCTCTTAAGGAGGAGAAGGAGACAGTCGAAATCTACTGTGTTCTCCAGTATTTCTTCTTTAAGCAGTGGGCGAAGATGAAAGCTTATGCCAACGAGAAGGGTGTTGAGATCATCGGCGACATCCCGATCTTCGTCGCTTCCGACAGCGTTGACGCATGGACTAACACCAGCCTTCTCGAGTTCGACGAGAACGGATGCCAGACTGCGGCTGCAGGCGTTCCGCCAGATGCATTCAGCACCACAGGCCAGCTCTGGGGCAATCCCCTCTATAACTGGCAGAAGATGGCAGAAGACGGCTACAGCTGGTGGATCAAGAGAATCAGAAGTTCCCTCGAGCTCAGCGACATAATCCGTATCGACCACTTCAGAGGCTTCGAGGCCTACTGGAGAGTTCCTGCGGGAGAGACGACGGCCGTCAACGGAAAGTGGGTGAAGGGCCCCGGACAGAAGTTCTTCGACGCAGTGGAGAAGGAACTCGGGGATAACCTTCCGATTATTGCGGAGGACCTGGGTGTCATAACGGAAGGAGTCGAAAAGCTCAGGGACAGGAACCATTTCCCCGGAATGAAGATCATGCAGTTTGCATTCGGCTTCGACGAGAGCGGCGGGTTCGACACTACAAACGACTACCTTCTCCACAACTGCACCCGCACGTCCGTTGCATATACAGGTACTCATGACAACAACACGACCGTCGGATGGTACCGCTCGCTCGACGACAGGACGAAGGACATTGTCCGCCGCTACTTCGAATGCGGAGACGACGAGGTTCTGTGGAAGATGATGAGAGCTCTCATGATGGGATCGAGCATGTATGTTATCTTCCCCCTTCAGGATATTCTGGGACTGGGAGAGGAGGCGAGGATGAACGTTCCTTCCACTTGCGGAACTTCCAACTGGTCATGGAAGATGAAGAAGGAGGATCTCACATCCCCGTGCTTCGAAGGTATAAAGTACTACTCGAAGCTTTTCGGAAGGTCCAGGTGAACATAATCCTGATAGAGGAGGGGGAGAGATTCTTCCCCCTCTCCGATGACAGAGCACAGCATATAAGGAAGGTCCTTCACCTGAAGGAGGGTGATTCCTTCCGCTGCGGTATCGTGAATTCGGACGAGGGAAGAGCCGTGATAACAAAGATGGATGACGACGGCATTGCCTTTACATTCACGCCCGAAAGGGATACATCCGCCCTCTATCCGGTGACTCTTATAGTGGGGCAGACACGTCCCATATGCATGCGACGCATTCTCAGGGAGAGCGTCTCCCTCGGAGCAGGGCGCATAATACTTCCCGTAACGGACCTCGGGGAGAAGAGCTATTCATCATCTTCCCTTTACACTTCCGGCGAATACAGGAAGATACTCCTCGACGGCGCAATGCAGGCGGGAAAGACAGGTGTCAGCGCCTGTATGACGGCGTCCTCTCTTGAGGAGGCGCTTGAGTCTGTTGCGCCCTCCGAACTTCTCCTGCTCGATAACGTGATTGGAAAGGAGAGTCTGTCGTCTCTTGACCTCGTGGGAAAGACCGTGACACTTGCAGTCGGCCCCGAAAGGGGATGGTCGGAGAGGGAGAGAAGAGTCCTTCTTGAAAGGGGCTTCAGACCCGTCCTTCTCGGCTCCCGGATACTCCGTACGGAGACTGCTGTCTCCGCATCTCTGGCAGTCGCACTCTCTCGGATGGGCCTTCTATAAACCGTCTTCATGATTCAGATACAGGTGCATCTCGATAATTTGTCTACATATTGTGTGTTACGTAGTATTTGACAGGCTCTGATGAGGTTTTTTCACAGCAAAAGCAGTGTGATAGAGTAGCGCTAACTCCTGAAAAAAGAGAGTTAGCGCTGTACTATCGCACTGTTTTCGTATGTTCTGTAGTGGTGTCTCAGCCGGGAAACACGGTCCTGCCGGCATGTGAGGGTGTATGCTGCCTTCTTCTGCGATTGTCAGAAAAAACCACTTCAAAAACTTTTTGAAGTCAACTTCAAGACAACTTCAAAATAATCTTGAAGTTTTTGAAGCGGCAGTTGTCTCTGAAGAAGTTACAATACGATATCCGGATTGGTTCTGTACTTCTTCCTGTTTCTGTTCATCTCCTCTATGAGGTATCCCTTCTCTACGAGGCCGCCGAGAATTTTTTTTCTGAAATAGCTTGAGTCGCTTATCCCTACATATGCTGCTATCTCACCTGGCTGCCACACGCCGTAATGACAGTAGGAGAGAATCTTCCTGTCATATTCAGAGACCTTTTCGAGAGAAATGAAATCGATGATGGGCATTATGCCTGTATCGATTCCGTCTTCGTAGGTCAGATCGGGAAGGACAAGAGAGAAATGAGATGAAGATGAGTAGATGAACGGTTTATGACGTATATCAACATCGGCATAAGCTTCGATAATCTTGTCAAAACCCGTTCCTCTTGCTTCCATCATGTTGCACATTACAAGAATGTCGGTAATCAGCGGATTCCTTCTTGTTGAAAGATACTGGGAAAGGTTATAAGCCTTCTCAATAGGTTCTCCATGATAGAAACTTCCGGGGCTGGAGATGTCAAGTCTGTCCCTGAACATGTCAATCTG
>CAVDOI010000066.1:0-11716 GCA_963610485.1 Lachnospiraceae bacterium | reverse complement strand
CCTTGTTAATTGCAATGGTGTATTTCCAGGGGCTGTTGTCCGGCAGATCCTTCCAGTGGTTGATGCAGTCGTAGATACCACTGACGACAGGCCCGTATTTCATGGAATAGTAGGAATCGGTTGTTATTGAATGGTGGTATTCTGAAAGAGATACTCTGTCAGCTATATACAACAGTTTCATTAGTTTCATGTAGGGTAGTTTCGCATTATTCAGTGCCAGCAGGAAAGCTGCTGCATCAGTTGCTTTCCATTCATCAAAAACAAAGCCAATCATGATTCCTTGACCTCCAACTTATTGTCTGAGAAGATTTCGCATATAATCAAGCCAAAGCCTTCAACTATTTTTCATAAAAGCATAAACATCTGCAAAATATATAGTGATTATCTTGAAAAGTGCACAGCGTTCAGCCTGAAAAGTGTAGAGTGCTATAGTTGTAATGAACTCGGAGCTGGCTGTATGAGTTTGACGAAAGAAGTTTATATTCCCGGCTTGATAGATAAAAAAGTGCCGCGGTATCTTCATGGGGCCGGCGGAATTTCAATTGAAGAGACGAAGAGTGTCAGAAAGACTTGTGACCATATCAAAAAACGCCAAACTACCGAAAGCAAAAACGCCAAACTGCCGAAAGCAAAAACGCCAAACTACCGAAAGCAATTGATTTATCCTTTATATTGTTGTAAATTATCAATTGACAGAAGAGGACGCAGGTGGAATACAGAAAAAGGATTATAGATGAGATTCTGAAGGATACGCTTTCTTACAGAGGGGGAGTCCTTATCGAAGGATTGAAGTGGTGTGGTAAGACGACTTCTGCAAAGCAGATTGCAGCGAGTAGTATACTCATGTCGGAAAGTGAACCCTTCGAAGTTTATCTCAACGGTAATATGAAGCCGATCCTCCAGGGTTCAGTCCCCCGTCTCATTGACGAGTGGCAGCTTGCGCCTAGATTATGGGATGAGGCAAGAAATGAAATAGACAGACGAAGCCTTTTCGGTCAGTTTATTCTGACGGGGTCATCGGTTTCTCCCGATTGCGAAAAGATTATGCATACGGGGACTGGAAGAATTTTCCGTCTTCTCATGAGGACGATGAGTCTTTACGAGTCTGAAGACTCAAACGGAGATGTAAGTCTGGGAGCAATGTTCGATGGACAGGTTGAAATATCCGGTTCCAGTGATATAGATATAGACCGGCTTGCATTTCTGGTTTCCAAGGGGGGATGGCCTGGAGCACTGGCTTTGAATGACAGACAGGCTTTGAAGAGCACAGAGGATCTCTATAAACAGACGATAAACGACGATATCGTACGTGAAGGCAAAATCAAGAGAGATGCTGAGAAGGTGGATAATTTCATGAGGTCATATGCCCGCCATCAAGGAACACAGGCAACAAACACCGTTCTGGCGGAAGATATAGTGTCTGGAAAAGCAATCGATCCCGATACAGCCGCTGCGTACACAAATGCTCTTGAGAACATATTCGTCGTTGAAAATCTGCCGGCTTGGAATCCCAATCTCAGAAGCAGGACTGCAGTAAGGACATCGCCTACCCGTTATTTCTCAGATCCGTCGTTTGCTGTAGAAGCGCTGGGCACAGGGCCGTCGGGCCTGCTGAAAGATCTGCATACGTTCGGGTTCATCTTCGAGACGATGTGCATAAGAGATCTCCGTATTTATGCAGATGCACTTGATGGCAGAGTTTTTCATTACCGGGATAAGTCGAATCTGGAATGTGATGCCGTCATTGTTCTCAGGGACGGCAGATATGCACTTATTGAAATCAAACTCGGAGGTGAGGAGAGGATAGAGGAAGGAGCATGCAATCTCAAGAGACTGCAGAAACAGCTTGATACGGACAGAATGAATACTCCTTCCTTTATGATGGTGCTTACCGGGATAACCAGATACGCTTACCGGCGCAGAGACGGTATCTATGTGGTGCCTGTTGGATGCCTCAGAAATTGAATTGAACCAACTTCTGTGCAATACAGGCTTAACTCCTTTGTCATCCCTGACGATATCTCAGCATTTATTCTTCTTAATGCTGCAGATGGGTATGAGGCTGAAATTCTCAGCCTCGTGCGTTGCCGGACGAAAGGGAAGTCAAGTATCTTTCATACAGCTTTCTTCTGTGTTCCTCTTCCACTCTTTCGATACGTGCAAAATACTCTCTTCTTTCCTTTTCAACTCTCTCACTGTGCTTTCTTATAACTTCGGAGAGGATGAAGCCGAGTGCGAATGATGTCAGAATCCACATATGTTGTTCCTCCTTGATACAGCTGAAGTCTAGGAGAAAAAAAGAGGAGAGCGGTAGGACATCTGTCCTACTGTTTTCATCTTTTGTATTGCATAATAAGTCTATGAAGGAAAGCTTTGAAATTACTGTGGAACATATGGCGAGGATGAAGGAGTACGGACTTGAAAGCCGCTTCTTGAAGGGATGTTCGGTCGTCTCCTATGACTTCGGGGAGAGAATCATCAGAGAGGGGAGCGTCAGCGGCAGACTGCTCGTCGTCACACGCGGAAAGGCGAAGGTCGGGCTTTCGTCTCCCGACGGCGGCAGTCTCATACTCTGCTTCTACCTTTCATCGGGAATACTCGGGGAAGTCGAACTCTTCCTCGGCGAAGATGACAAGGGGGATCAGAATACCGTGACTGCCCTTGATGATTTCGAATGCATCTCCATTCCCGTCACCCTCAACAGAGATTATCTGATGTCGAATCTGCAGTTCGTGCAATCATGCGCTTACGAGCTGAGCAGGAAACTCCAGCGCAGCTCGCAGACGGTTATAGAAAACACGCTCTATTCATCCCGGACGAGACTCTGCCGTTATATCCTCGGGGCGGAGGAGAGGGGCGTCTTCCGTGATATCATGACGGACACGGCGGCATCAGTCGGAACAAGCTACCGTCATCTCTACAGGATGATGGGAGAACTATGCACCGAAGGCATTCTCGAGAAACGTCCGTCAGGCTACATAATCCTCGATTACAGGAGGCTGAAGGAGCTCGGCGGTATCTGATTATATGAGTACCTCCCGGTTATCTTGCCTGCGGGCGGATTGTCTGTCGTTTCCGGAGAGCATCCGCATTCTGTGGGGTGCGGCCGGGATATTTGATTCGCTCCTGCACGGGGAAAGGCGGCCGTATCATTGAGATACGGGAAGCAGAGTTCACATAATCCCGGCCCCCATATAAGCAGCGCTGTATTACAGCGCAGCTGTATCACCTTATCTTCCGATTATCGCATCGGTCATTTCGTTTAGAATGCCGTCGATTTCAACGCCGGGGCGTTTTGCGACGATTGAGCCGTCGTCATGGACGAAGAGAGGTTCCGTTATGATGGAGAGTCCCATGCTGTCAGCCCAGAGCTGGAGGCCTGTTATGGCACTTGCTCCTTCCTCTTCTCCGTACTTCGAGGAGGAGAATGCATAGAATCTCTTTCTTTCGAGTTCCCTGCTTTCCCGCATCGGGAGTGTCCCGTTGAGGAATGTCACCATCTCTGCCGACGGCAGCGAGAAGAGGGCGGGGCAGGCCAGGACGATAGTGTCAGCCTTCCTGAGCTTCTCGTTTGAAGCAAGCGGCAGAGATGTGATGTCTTCATAGTATTCGTTGGCTTCGTTGTCTTTTGCCGCCGCGATATGGAGGTCGCCGTCTTCAATCCTGTAGACCCTTGCGTCTACTCCTTCTTCGATAAGCTTGTCCTTGAGCGCCTCGGCAATCAGGTAGATGTTACCTGAAACAGAATGGATGATGATGTTTGTTCTCATCGTGTCCTCCTTAGAATAAATATAAGGTCAACACGGTGAAAAAGAAAGAAATTTGTATGAGATAAGATCTCTTGCTTCTTCTCCTTTGTAAGAAAACGGGGCTGATCTCTCAACCCCGTTTCTGACGTTTTCTGTCTGTCAGCGCTGTGACTTGTCGTAAGGAATACCTTCCGCCTTGGGCGCACGGCTCATCTTGCTTGTGAGTGCAAGGACGATGAGCGAGATGATGTAAGGCATCATGTTGTAGACGTTGCTCGGAAGATTGAGGGCTACGAGGAAGTCGAAGCCGTTGTATGTGTTTCCGAGAGCGCGGAAGAAGCCGAAGAGAAGGGCGGCGAGGGCTATTCTGTGAGGCTTCCACTGGCCGAAGATCATGACGGCGAGGGACAAGAAGCCGAAGCCGACGACTCCGTTCTCGAACTTCCACATCGAGACGCCTGCGAGTATGTAGCAGATTCCTCCGAGTCCGCCGTATGCACCGGAGATGAGGACTCCGGCCCATCTCATCCTGTATACGTTTATACCGACGCTGTCTGCCGCCTGCGGATGCTCTCCGCATGCCATGAGCCTGAGGCCGAAGCGTGTCTTGTAGAGTACGACGTATGCGATGACGAGGGCGATGATGGTTATGACCATGAACCAGTTGAACTCGAAGGCTCCGATGTTCTCGATGAACTTCTTCTTCGGCACGACGTAATAGATGTCGGACGAGACGTTGCTGCCGCCGCTGGAAGATGTGTTGAGAGCCTTTACGAAGACTGTCGCTCCCGCTGTTCCGAGAAGATTCAGAGCCGTTCCGACGAGTGTCTGGTCGGCTTTGAAGTTGATGGAGGCAACCCCGAGAAGTGCGGAGTAGGCGACGCCTGCGGCCATCGAGGCCAGCATTACTATGATGATATAGAAGAATGCGGGAATTCCGAGTGGCAGGATCTGCATTGTGAGTGCGCCGCCGAGGGCTCCGATTACCATGATTCCTTCAAGTCCCAGGTTGATGACGCCGGAATGCTCCGAGAAGCATCCTCCGAGAGCGACGAGAATGAGGACGGAAGAGAATATTAGTGTGTACTGGATAAGCAGAATTACTGAAAGCATTATTTGTCACCTCCTTCCGTTTTCTTACCCTTGAGGGCCTTCTTCTCTTCAATGTGTACGATGATGTCGTTCATCTTGAGTTTGAAGAAGAGTACGAATGCACAGAGGTAAATGATGATCGAGCTGATGAGATCGGATATCTGGGAACTGTACTTCGTGAGGTCGACGTTCGCTCCTCCGAGTGTGATATGTTCGATGAAGAACGATGCGAAGATGGATCCGATAGGATTGAGACCTCCGAGGAATGTAGCCGCGATGCCGTTGAATCCCATTGCCGGAACGGATGCTCTCGTGCATTCCCAGTCCTCGATTCCCGTAAGGTACAGCAGTCCCGCTCCGATACCTGCAAAAGCACCCGAGATGAGGAGCGAGAGGACGATGTTCCTGTTCTCCTTCATTCCGCAGTATTTTGCGGCGTTCTTGTTGAATCCGGTAGCCTTGAGTTCATAACCGAACTTCGTCTTGTTGAGGATCACCATGACGAGGACGGCGAAGACGACGGCAATCGGAATGGCGATTGTCACGGTATTGTTGTTGAAGATGGTATCCATCCCGAGTGTCGGCAGAAGAGCCTGCGGGGCATACTTTCTCAGCGACAGCGTATAGGGCTTTGCGGGATCCTGGACTATGGAGAGAATCGTGTTCGTCAGATAGAGGATGATCCAGTTCAGCATTATACCCGAGATGACCTCGTTGACGTTGAGGTAGGCTTTCAGGAATCCCACGAGGGCTCCGATGAGTGCACCTGCCACCATTGCAAAGAGAAGACAGGGAACCCATCCCCATCCCCACCTGAGTGCGGCGAAGAGGGCGGCACAGCATCCTGCCGTGTACTGACCCGAGCATCCGATGTTGAAGAGTCCCACCTTGTATGAGAAGAGGATGCTCAGCGCACACATCAGGAGAGGAACTGTCTTTACAAGTGTCGAGCCGAGGTTCTTCATCCTGAGACGGTGACTGCTGTAGTCCATGAAGTTCTTGATAAGAGAGAAGATCGAGTCTGCAGCACCGGAGGGGTTGATTATGAGGAGTACGAGGAATCCTATGAAGAGCCCCAGTATGATGCAGATGAGCGAGGCAATCAGAGACTGCATGCCGTTGGTTTTCCAGATGTTCTTTTTCATGCATTCACCTCCATTCTCTTTGCTCCCGCCATGTAGAGACCGAGTTCCTCTTCCGTCGTCTTCTTGGGATCGAATTCTCCGACGATTTCACCTTCGTACATGACGAGTATCCTGTCAGAGACGTCCATGACTTCGTCGAGTTCGAGGGAGACGAGGAGTACGGCCTTTCCTGCATCGCGTTCGGCAACGAGCTGCTTGTGGATGTATTCGATGGCGCCGACGTCGAGACCGCGCGTGGGCTGGACAGCTATGAGAAGCTCCGGAGCCTTTTCGATTTCCCTTCCGACAATCGCCTTCTGCTGGTTACCGCCGCTCATGGAGCGTGCCGGAGTCACGGGCCCCTGGCCCGAGCGCACGTCGTATTCCTCGATGATCTTCTCGGCGTATGCCCTGATGGCGTCACGTTTCAGAAATCCCGCCTTCGAAGTGAACTGGGGTTCGAAGTAGGTCTGGAGCACAAGGTTGTCCTCGAGAGAGTAGTCGAGAACGAGACCGTGCTTGTGTCTGTCCTCGGGAATGTGGCTCATGCCGAGGATGCTCTTTTCCCTGATGGAGGCCTTCGTTATGTCCTTTCCTTCGAGGATTATCGTTCCGCTTACAAGAGGATCGAGCCCCGTCAGGCCATGCACGAATTCCGTCTGTCCGTTGCCGTCGATGCCGGCTATGCAGACGATTTCACCTCTTCTTACCGTGAGGGATACATCCTTGACCGCATTGTTCTTGTGTATCTTGGATGCGACAGTCATGTTCTTCACTTCCAGTACCGGCTCACCGGGCGTCATCGGCTTCTTCTCGACATGGAAGTTGACGTTTCTTCCGACCATCATTGCCGAGAGTTCCTCGATGTTCGTCTTTGCAGTCTCGACGGTACCGATGTACTTTCCCTTTCTGAGGACGGTGCATCTGTCGGCTACAGCCATGATTTCGGCGAGTTTGTGGGAGATGAAGAGTATCGATTTACCTTCGGCTGCGAGATTCTTCATGATCTGCATGAGTTCCGCTATCTCCTGGGGGGTGAGTACGGCGGTCGGTTCGTCGAAGATGAGGATTTCGTTGTCCCTGTAGAGCATCTTCAGAATCTCCGTTCTCTGCTGCATACCGACGGTGATGTCTTCGATGATGGCATCGGGCTCGACGTGGAGGCCGTATTTTTCGGAGAGCTCGAGGACCTTCTTCCTCGCTTCCTTCTTCTGGAGGAAGCCGTACTTCACGGGTTCGACGCCCATGATGATGTTGTCAAGGACACTGAAGCATTCAACGAGCTTGAAGTGCTGGTGCACCATTCCGATACCGAGTGCGTTGGCGTCGTTGGGGTCCTTGATCTTTACTTCCTTTCCATCCTTCTTGATTATGCCTTCCTCAGGCTGGTACAAACCGAACAGGACACTCATGAGTGTGGACTTACCTGCTCCGTTCTCTCCGAGAAGTGCATGAATTTCACCTTTTCTAAGCTGCAGGGTGATGTTGTCGTTGGCAACGATACCCGGAAAGCGTTTGGTGATGTTCAGCATCTCAATTGCATACTGTTCTGCCAATGTATGCCTCCTTAATGTTTTCCTGCGGGGAAACTGCAAGTCATTTGATTGATTTTATTATACCTTCACCATTACCACAAGATGAAAACGAAAATAGGACGGCCGGACGGGCATGAAAAAAAGGGCCACCGGAGTGACCCTTTTCCAGACGCGGGAAACTTACTTGATGTTTCCGAGATCCTTGACTGTGAGAACCTTTGCGTTGTCAGCAGCCTTGACTGTCGTGTCGTTGGAGATTGTGAGCTTGCCTGTGAAGACGTCATTCACGAGTGCTGTGTAGTCAGCGAGTGTGAAGGAGTCGGACCACTCTGTTCCGCTGCCTGTCGGGATACCGACGAAGTTGGAATCGACATCTGTGCCGGAAACGAGGCCGAGAGTTGCGAATGTGCCTGCAACTGTGTTCCATGCACCGTCTTCAACGATTGTCTTGAGAGCTGCCTGAGTAGAAGCATAGAGACCCTTCATGGCAGATGTGAGTGTGAGGCCTGCGCCGTAAGCGCCGTCGATTGTAGCCTTCTGGTCAACGTCGACACCGACAACCTTCTTACCGACCTTGGCTGCTGCTTCAGCAACTGAGTTGTAGACACCGCCGCCGCATGCGAAGACAACTTCTGCACCGTTGGCATACATTGTGTCCATAGCTGCTGTGATATCTGCATCGCCGAAGAACTGGTTGGCATATGTGTACTGGATTGTGCCTGTCTTGCCGAGTTTTGCTGCTGCTGCATCTGCACCCTGTACGAAGCCGTAGCCGTAGCGGATAACTGCCGGAACTGCCATACCGCCGCAGAAGCCGAGGTTCGTATATCCGAGGGATACTGTTGCATAACCGGCGAGGTAGCCTGCGATTTCTTCCTGGTAGACCATGCAGTAGACGTTGGAGATAGCTCCGCCTACATCGCCTTCGGAAACGTCGAGAGCGACGAACTTGACATCGGGATATTCGGGAGCGACTGCTGCGATTGAAGGCCCGAAGAGGTAGCCGGGCATGACGATGATGTTGAAGCCTTCGTCAATAGCCTTCTCGATGGAAGCAGAACGATCCGTGTCCGAGTCTCCAGTCGGCTTGTAATACTTGAAGTTGAGGCCCTTTGCTGCTGCATAGTCCTTGCAAGCTTCATATGTTGACTGGTTGAAAGACTGGTCTGTGATATCACCACTGTCGGTGATCATTGCGATAGAGTAAGCTGCCTCAGCCTTTGCTGTAGCTTCCTGAGCACCCTGTGCGAAGAGTGAGAGGGAGAGACAGAGAACGAGAAGTACTGTGAATACTTTTTTCATTGATATCCTCCAAGATATATTTCCTCATACGAGGATTTTTTTCATAACAGCTAAAGTATAGTGGTGAAGGGGGGGGATGTGCAAGAATATTTGAGGAAATGGCCGGACCGAATTGGGCCCTTCCCGGAGCAGTGAAGGCCCGTCGGCGGACGGCTACTTCCTTCTTTTCTTCTTCTTTTCCGCCCCCGTGATGTTCTTTCCCAGCCACGATACCGTGTCGGTGAGAGTCTCCACAAGGGAGCGGGGCCTGTATCCGAGATCCCTTGCGGACGACTTACGGGAGAAGAGGGCGTTGGATCCCAGTACCGAGACGGAGTAGGGCGTGAAGAAGAGCTTCTTCTTCCGCCGTATGCTGTCGAGCTCGTAGAAGGGAGCGATGATTTTCGCAAGTGCAAGGGGGATGTAGGATACCTTCCGTCTTATTGCGGTGTTCTGTGCAATGGTCTCGAGAATGTCCCTGATCGTCGCATAGTGTCCGGAGAGCACATAGCAGCCTCCCTTTCTTCCTCTCTCCGCTGCAGATACGATGCCGTATGCCACATCCCTGACGTCGACGAAGTCGTATCCTCCCCGGACGGCGAATGGAAGTTTTCCCGACAGAAACGAGAGAAGCATGCTGCTGATGCTTCCCATCCCCGTATCCCCGGGACCTATGATTCCGCTGGGGAGTACAACAGAGGCATCGAGACCGTTATCCGCTGCATTGAGGACGGCATTCGTCGCAGCAGCCTTCGTCTTCGCGTAGCCGCCTTTGACGCGTGCGGGAATGAAGGCCTCCGGCAGGGCCTCGATCTTCCTTCCTTTAGGCTTTTCAGCCATCGCATGGACGGAGCTTACGAAGACGAGTTTTCCGACACCACGGTTCATGCACGCCTTGATGACGTTCTCCGTTCCCCCTACATTGATGCGGTAGAGCTCCTTTCCGGGGCGTGTTGCAACGGATACCATGCCGGCACAGTGTATGACGCAGCTTGTTCCGTCTGCGCCGGAGAGGAAGCTCTCGACAGAGTCACAGTCTGTTATATCGCCGTAGTGGAGGACAGTGTCATTCTCAATCTCCCCGATGAAGGGATCGCCCTTCATTACGAAGGCATGGACGACACCGCCGCTGGAGAGAAGCTCTCTAAGTACTGCACGGCCGAGAAAACCCGTTGCACCTGTGATGTAGTAACTGGAATACTTCATAGCTTTTTCCTCCGCTATTCTGTTCTGTCACTCCTGTATATAATCACCGCAGCCCCCGGGAAAGGACTACAGCGGTTTGAAAACCTCCCTTCCGTGCTTGCATACCGGGCAGACGTAGTCTTCCGGAAGCGTCTCACCTTCATATATGTAGCCGCAGATTTCGCATATAAAGCCCTTTTTCTTCTCCGTCTTCTCCGGGGAGGGTTTGATGTTCTTCTGGTAGTATGTGTAACTCACGGTCTCCTCACCGGATGTAAGTGCGCCTTCGACGGGAGTGCAGAAGAACATGATGTGCGACCCGAGTTCGATTTTCCTTTCGACTTCGAGCGAGATGAAACCGCATGTATGTTCTTTGAGGACGGCAACCCCGTTCCCGCTTCTTTCAACGCTTAAGGATTCGAACTTGTCACAGTCCCTTCCGCTCTGGTAGCCGAAGCGCTTGAAAAGTTCGAATGGCGTGTCCTTCGTGAGACTGTTTATGTTGAGCATCCCCGTTCTCTCGATGATGGAGCATGTATAGTTTGATTTGTTGACGGTCACTGCTACAAGGCAGGGCGACGATGTTACCTGCATGACGGTGTTGACGATACAGCCGTTGTCCCTGCCGTCCTCCCTCGTCGTAAGAACATAGAGGCCGTAGCCGATCTGATAGAGTGAGCGGGGATCGAATGATTTACCCATGGATTGTCCTCCTTCTGTCGTCTCTCCCTTCGTCCGCCCGGGCGTCCGGAGGGGGATAGAGCATAATATCCGGAAAACGGATTATATGTCTATCGAGAATAATTCTTGATTATATTATAACAAGGCAACAGCGGAAGACGTCAAGACAAACTCATATATTTGAAAAAGATATAACAGGAGCAAACAACCAGGGGTAAAAACCTGAAACATTAACATTAAAAGACAAATAAAAGATGGAAAACTGATCACATTAGACTTTTTTTTGACAAGTGCCTGCATCGTTTCGGGAAAGTTCACTCAGGCTGTTTCTGTGATGTGACACGTCATTTTCAGCATGGTGTCCCATATTCCCGCTTCATCGCATCAATCGAAACCACCCATTGTTTTCCGAATTTGCATACATCGACGCCGTTCACAAGCTTTCCGTATGAGACCGCCTTCCGGAGAGTGCTTTCATTCAATTTCCACATCTGCGTAGCGTCACTGAATGACATAAGGCCGTCGAAGGGTGTTCTTACAGGAATTCCGTGTTCCCAGAGTTCATCACATGAAAGATCCAAATCATCATTCCAGACAATACCATAGCCTCCGGTGTCGACAAAGACATCAGAGAAAACCTCCGGATTATCTTTAAGCTCTCTGAATACGGGAAGTCTGTCAAAGAGTGGTTTGATGTCGTATATCTTAGTCACACCTTCACTGAACTGAACGCTCAACCTGAAGTCGGGAAGTGCTGCGACATTCTTAATCTTGTGAAACATCTTCTACCTCCTTACTCAAGAGGCTCAAGCTTGGTGAATTCCTGAGTTTCCCATATTCCGAGTAATGCATCTTTGTTAATTGAAACCCATTCCCTTACCATTGCCAAAGCCTTGGCGGGAAGATTTCCTTCCAGAATGTTCCCTGTTGTGATTTCGATTTCGGCTGCATCCTCATTATAGATCGCATGAATATGTGGAGGATTATGGTCGGCATTGAGAAAATACATTCGAATAATAATTCCATAGAACCTTGCTAATGTCGGCATACTTTTCTCCTAATGGTATGA
>CAVDOI010000065.1:0-11821 GCA_963610485.1 Lachnospiraceae bacterium | reverse complement strand
GGACATACTTCCGCCATCTCTTCTGGAGCAGTTCAAAGACTGCATGCTCGGTTACCGCTACTGGTTTACGGAGAAGGGAAACGACGTCATGTGGTTCTTCTCCGAAAATCATGCGCTCTCCCTCCATGCCTGTGAGTATATTGCGGGGCGTCTCTTTCCGGATGAAGTCTTCTCCAACAGCGGGATGACGGGAAAGGAGCATATGGAGCATGCTCTGGCGATGATCCGGGAGTGGTTCTCCTTTGTTCTTGAGTACGGATACACGGAGTGGTGTTCCGTGAACTACCTTCCCATAGATATGCTGGGTTACATGACGCTGATGAAATTCTCTGATAGCGAGGAAATCAACTGCCTCTGCCGAAGGGCTCTTGATATGACGTTCCGTATCTATGCGATGCAGTGCTACAGGGGAATGCTCCTAGGAGCAAACGGAAGGGCATATATCAATGACGTGCTGTCGCCAACGGACATCCAGGCCAACGCCTTCTGTTATTTTGCCTGGGGGACGCCTTATGCTACGTACGGCTACAAGCCGACGCTCTATGCCCTTCTTTCCGAATATGAGTGTCCTCCGGGACTGAAGAAGACGGCTCTTCCCGGTAAAGGAGAAACAATCGAAGAGCATTTTACACAGGGGTATGACAGAATTCCGATTACGATAGTCAAGACAGGGAACTATTTTATCGGTTCATCAGGTTCCTCACTCGAGGGGAAGTGCGGCGACCAGGAGCATCTCTTCGACGCTATGGTCGGAGATGAAGACGGCAGGTTCTGGATCAACCATCCGGGGGAAGCGAGAGTCCTCGGAACAAGAAGACCTGGCTATTTCACCGGGAATGCCTTTACACCACATGTCTCCCAGTACAAATCAAGTGCCGTGATATCTTACCGTTTTTCAAATACTGCCGAGGTGAATTTCACACACCTTATTCTCTTCAGGGATTCCTTTGATGAACAGATTCTGAGGGAGAGAGACCTCTTCCTGAGGAGAGGAGATGTGAACGTCTTCATCCATGCAGACAACGGACTGCAGGTCCCCGCAACGGGATCCCTTTCGAGGTTTGAACTCAGATCCCCGGGGCTGGACAATACCTGGTATGTAAGAATCGACGACAGCATGGACTTCAGGTCCTTTGTGGAAACGATGGAAAACATCACATGCATTGAACATGGAGGAGTGCTGGAGGTATGTGACCCGTTGTACGGCAGGGTTGAATACCCCCTGCTTGAACCGAGTTATGGAAAATGAAAACAAATCCGGTTATCCGGATAGGAGGAAAATATGAAAAAAAGGATTATCGCTATTTCCTTCATCCTGCTTGTTGCAGCAGCTGTGGTTTTTGCACAGGCTGCAAAAGAGACGACGAAGGACATCACTGACATCACAGTCATGGTCTATGAGAGAGGCGCTACAATCGCCGGCGGCTCGACTCTCGACAACAAGGACACCAGATGGCTCAACGAACAGCTTGCCTCGAAGGGAGTGCACCTTACGTTTGTCGGTATTCCGAGAAGCGGTGCCGATGCTACTATCGAGACAATGATCGCAGCAGGAACAGCTCCGGATGTCATCGTTACAAACGGACGCGAGAGAGTCATGCAGTACGGCTCCCAGGGCGGTCTCGTGGACTTCACGCCGTATCTGGACAGACTTGACCCGGATTATGTGGAGCTGATTCAGGGTACACCTATCAACATGTGTTCAATTGACGGGGGCCTCTATGCTCTTCCCGGCATGCCCGGCTACTTCGCAAGAGGACATGAGCAGTACATCAGAAAGGACATCGTCGAAGCTCTCGGTATGGAAATGCCTACGACAAGAGAAGAACTCATCGAATTCCTGTATGCAGTCAAGGAGAACTATCCTGACATGATTCCGTATGCATTCAGCGGAAAGATCACGGATGCATGCTTCTTCCAGTTTGTGCTTTCCTACACAAGCCGCGCCGACGAGCGAACGAATTACATCTACGAACCGTCCTTTACGAACTGTCTCAGACCGGGCGCAAAGGAAGGCTTCAGACAGCTGAATCAGTTCTATCTTGACGGAATCATCCCCAAGGATTTCGCACTTGACATCGATGAGACGAAGTTCAACCAGGCCCGTGCAAACGGCAATGTAGCCTTCATGCTCTATAACTCTGCAGACGCGACAGACTTTACACAGTTCGGTCTCACAGAGGGCTTCATGCTCTGGCCGTGCGACACACTCCCGAATGCAGACGGTGACCATGTTGCTCCGACTTCCGGTGCTGTCAACAGGTATGTCTATGTCCTCAAGTCAGCTGAAGATGCAGGGAAGATGGATGCCATCATGGAATTCCTTGCATTCATGTCGAACGAAGACAATGCCAACACATTTGCAAACAGACTCTGGAGTTCGGAAGCTGCAACTGTCGACGAGAACGGAGCTCCCGTTTCTCTCCTGACGAAGCAGGAAGCTCAGAATCTCGGATATGCTGAAAGGACAAGCGACATGAACAACATCAGAGTCAGCTTCGACTTCGGTAAGGAGAACTATGTCGAGAACCAGTCAAAGTCAGCTCCGAATGTTCCGACGGAATTCTTCAGTGCCAAATATGATATCGTCCGCAACAAGGAAGGCCTCTATCACAATTCCGCGATTCCGGGAACTCTGTCATCTGATATCTATCTTTCCGGACTGCAGACTCTCATCTGCGAATTTGCACTCAAGGTCATCAGTGCTCCGGAAGGCCAGTTCGATAAGGTCTGGGATTCAGCATATGCCAAGCTTGTCGAGAACCACCTCGAAGATGTTCTTGCCGAGCGTGCGGCATGGTATGATGCAAACATGAAATGACAGGTTGTATGCCTGACGAGAAAAGACCCTGTGGAATACTCTCTCCGCAGGGTCTATCATGATTGAAGGAAGAGAAGATGGATCTGAGATTCAATAAAGACGGTAAATTCAGAATACTGGTACTTACGGATGCGCATCATGCCCCCGGTACAGGAACAGGAACGATACGTGCAATGGAAAGTCTCATAGACCGGACGATGCCGGATTTCGTCTTCCTCGACGGCGACAACATCGCAGGCCATGCCACGAAGAAGAACTGCATCGATATGATTGCCCAGATAGTCTCTCCAATGGAGACCCGCGGGATACCCTGGGCCCATGTATACGGCAACCATGACAAGACACGGCGGTTTTCAAAGGAATATCAGGAGAGGCTGTATGAAGCATACCCCCACTGTCTTTCCCGGACCGGTCCCGAAGGAATTCCGGGGGTGGGCAACTATTTCCTGCCTGTGATGGATGAAAAGGAACATGCCGCGTTCGGCATATGGGCGCTTGACTCCATGCAGGACCTGTCCATCATGGACACACCTCTTGATTACAGGGGAAACCTTGAGAAGGATGTTCTTCTTCCTTCCCGACTCACCACTGGTTCGGATGCAGACTGGATCCGCTTTGAGCAGGTACAGTGGTATTACAATCAATCCATCAGACTGGAGAAGGAAAACGGACAAAAAATTCCGTCTGTCATGTTCTTCCACCAGCCGCTCTATGAGTTCAATGCAATTATCCGCAATCCTGTAGAGACAGGAATGACAGGGGAGTGCAATGAGAGGGTTTCGTGCTCCGAGGTCTCGAGCGGACTTTTTTCGGCGGTACTCCAGCGCGGTGATATATGCGGCATATTCTGCGGCCACGACCATATAAACACATTCGACGGCGTCTACTGCAACGTACATCTGGGATACTGCGGTTCTGTCGGTTATCACGGATACGGAGTAAAACATCCTGAAGAAGAGAGGGAACGTCTGAGGGGCGGGCGCATCATCGTTGTCGATATCCGTAACCCACGTAAGATAAAGACGGAATATGTACTGACGGCCGGGAAATAAGACAATTTCCTGGTTCCGGGCTCCATACCGACAGAGAATACGTACGCGAAGCAGACAATAGAAAAGGGTGCCTTTCATCCGGCACCCGGGTCTCACTTGTTGTAAAGAGAGAGAATATCTGAAAGAAGCTTTATGTACTTCTCCCTTGTTGTTGCGGGCTCAAGTATCTCGACGCTTGTTCCGCACTGTACAAGGCGCAGCAGTAGTTCGATTGAATTCTCGATCTTCATCGTGCATGTATATCCGCCGTTCTCCCTTTCGGTGATGACCGGCTTTTCATGATTGAGTGATGAGAAAGCGTTGAGTGCACTCTTCTCGTTTACCTTCAGTACGAGGGGGATCATGTCGATGGCATCGTAGTTGACCTCTTCGTATTTGTTGAAAGGCTTGAGGTTATCGGGGATGGTGTACGTCTCATTGAGCATCTGGACGGAGACGATGGACGTTATGTTGAGTGTTATGATGTCTTTCGTGTGCCTGAGTCTTCCCGTCACCGTCATGGGTTTACGTCCCGAGCTGTCCTCCGTAAAGCCTATGAAGTAGGGGGCCATCTCAATCTCCTCCTTGCCGGGAGTCGTCGATGAGATCTTTGCAAGTCTTCCGGAGACCCAGCAGTCGATGAGAACCTCGAGCACGGTGTTGTATGTGCTTGTCTCCACGACGCTGGACTCTATCTTCTTGTCGATTGCATCGGCCATCTTGAGGATATTATCGGAGACGTTCGGTGCATAGGAGCGCATGTTCATGGCAATCTTTCTCAGTCCGGAAGCCAGGTGGGGGTTCTGGACAGTCGTCGAGGAAGCCAGAGCCTCTGCCGACATGTTGAACGCCAGCGTTTCGTAGACCGAGAGTTCAAGCGGTGAGTTGTCCTCGGTTTCCTTTATCTTTATGAGGTTGTTGTCTTCATATATGTCGATGTGCTGTGACAGATCCTCCACGTATCTGCTGATAGTAGACCTGTGCACACCGAGGCGTCTTGCGATTTCAGCCCGTCTCAACCCTTCGGGGTGCGACCTGAGCAGAAGCTCGAGCTGGGCAACTCTTTCTCCTTTCATTCCCTTTTCCTTCTTTTGCTTATTTCGACAATTGTAACAACAAAAAAGCCGATTTTAAAGAAAAAAGAACAATTATTGCAACACTCGGCAACAGTATTGTTTCAGTCTTTCTTTTTCTGCACAGGATGTGCAGTATTTTCAGCATGAAAGTCTCGTTTGGAGAGGAAAGCGTGACAAGAGATGCGTTATCTCATACCATTGATTCATGAGTGAAAAAGATATTGAGAGGCTTGAGATCAAGATCAGCTATCTCGAGGCCGAGAATGCGGAGCTCAACGAGGTCGTCGTGGACCTCAACAAGAAGGTGAGTGTGCTCATGGCACAGTTCGAGGAGATGAAGAAGAAGGTCAAGGACCTTATCGACAACTCGGGGGAGGAGAGGGCGTCCAGACGGCCTCCCCACTATTGAAAACGGGAGTTATCCCGCTTCCTGCACCATTTGCCCCGAATCTGCTGAGAAGAGGAATAACACACTCAAGATCATTCCCGGGGTAATATCTCAGGCTTCCTTCTTTTATCATCCTGGCAAAGAGTTCACGTGCCTTATCTGCCGGGTGTACACCAGCGGGTCCGTAAGGAAAGCGGAGAAGAGAGGGAATTGTCTCTTCAGAGCTTTCGTTCTCTCTGACACTCTCTTCGTTCCCGGTTGTGCTTTCCCCGGCTTCTAGTGTGCCGCCGGAACCTTCTCCGGACGGGTACCCCGCAGCCATAGATCCGGTTCACGCGCTCTCCTGTGAGTGACAACCATGCAGAAGGGAGTTTTTGCGTTCCGGATTCCTGCGTTTGTTAAAAATAAATTATGATTTGTTAAATTATGATTTGATAAATCGTGATTTAAGATGTTATGATTATGCCAGACGACGGAGGAAGATATGAACCTGATAGGCAGAAAGCGTGAACTTGAGCTTCTTGAGAAATTCTGGGAAGCCGACGGCTATGACCTGGGTGTCGTCTACGGCCGGAGACGCATCGGAAAGAGCTTTCTTCTCAAATACTTTTCCGAAGGGAAGAAGGCGGTGATGTTCCAGGCGACCACAGACGAGAAAAGCAACCTCAGGACTCTCGCCGGGGAGATTTCATCACTCTTTCCGGTAAGTTCTTCCGTGGTCTATTCCTCCTATGAGGATGCCTTTGATGACATTGCAGAGCTTTCGAAGAACGAGAAGATTCTCTTCGTCATCGACGAGGTATCATTTCTTGAAGAGAGCAACAGGGATATTCTCTCGATAATCCAGAAATATTCCGATACGGTCTTCTCCGGCACGAAGCTCAAGCTCATTCTCTGTTCGTCGATGGAATCATTCATGGTTGAAAGGGTACTCGGAGGAAAGACGCCGCTTTTCGGACGCTCATCCCTGAGACTGAAGCTTCGTGCTCTGAAACCGCAGGATACCTCATCATTCTTTCCTTCCCGGAGTCTCAAAGAGCTCTCATGGGCCTATGTCATCACAGGCGGTGTTCCGTACTATCTGGCACGTATTGCCAGATACGCGACTTTCGAAGAGGCCTTGAATGCGGAATTCTTCACCCTTGGCGGGGCACTTCTGTCGGAGCCTTATTTTCTCCTGTATTCCGAGGTACGCAGTGTCGATTCATATATGGCTCTCATGTCACTTATAGCCGAAGGAGTCCACAGAACTTCAAAGCTTTCCGACAAGGCCGGGATATCGCAGGCTCTCTGCAGCTCGATGCTCAGGAGGCTGGAGAATCTCTCATTCGTATCGGAAAAGAAGAATGCGGTAATAAACACAAAGGCCCTGGGCTGGGAGATAGAGGATAATTTTCTTGCCTTCTGGTTCAGATTCATCTATCCCGCCAGGACTGCCGTCGAACTTGACAATGCGTCTCCGTTTCTTATCGAGACTCTCAAGAGTCTTGATGAGTTTACTGAAAAGCGCATAGAGGAAACGATAAGACAGTACATAGTCAATACCTCTCCCGTCCCCATAAGGGATTACGGATTTCTTGAGTTCGCAAATCCCGTTGAAAGGAAGAACGAGGAGATAGACCTCGTCGCCATCACCTCAGACGGGGAGTACATCTTCGGGGAATTCAAATGGAGGGAAAGGGAAACCGGTATGGGAGAACTGGAGAACCTGAGGCGGAAGGCTGTGCTGGCAGTATCCGGGAAACCGGTGTGCGGGTATTATCATGTATCCCTGTCGGGGTTCTCGGCGCCTCTTGTAAAGGCGGCTGAGGCGGACGATAAGATACACCTTGTTGAAGGAAAGTCTGTTTTCGGTTTCTGAGTGGTGACGCCGTGAAACAGTTTGTGATCCTGCAATCTGTCTCCGAGAATATTGGTCATCATATACGGGGTGAACTGACTCCGCACTGAATGGGTGTCAGCTTTGTGCTCAACAGACCAAAGCCGGGCGATCCTGTTTTCAGTGCCGGACACGCCGGAGCTTTCATCTCCGCACGCTTGATATCGGTGTATCCCGTACATGCATTGTTTTCATAAAACCAGTCATGTTCCGGGCTGCATGAATATCTCTGTCCGCAAGGGAAAAGAGCCTTGTCGTCGGCACTGATTTATCGAGAACGACTGTCCCTGGGGGCTCTTGCAATCCGGCTTTCTTTGCATGAGAGACAGTATGGAGCAGTATCTGAATCAGGAAGTCTTATTCCCCGGGCTCCATTTTGATGACTTTGCCGACGTTCCAGAGCGTTGCCGCCTTCCTGAGGGCGCTCTTCTTGTCCTCCTCGCACTTGTATCCTACTTCGACAGTCCTGCATCCGCAGTCAAGGCAAGTTATGTAACAGCACCAGCCGTTCTCGTATTCGACGCATGCGGGTCCCTGACAGCGCGGGCAGTCGAGAATCAGTATTTCTTTCTCTTCGGTCATCTTTTCTTCTCCTCCCATTCAGATACTGCATGGAAGACAACCTCTTCGCCGTCGTCTGTCAGCCTGTAGATTGTTGTGAAGTATTTCTCTTCGTTTCCGTTCTTCCTCTTCGTTCTTGCAAAGAGGGAGTCCTCGTAGTGGCACTGCTTCTTCCATTCGCAGTCGATGAAGGACGGGCGGTGTGCATCGAGGTAACCGGGAGGGAAGGACGACATCATCCAGTTGATGTAGCTGAGATTGTTGACGTGCCTGTTGTAATCGTAGTCGTAGTAGTCTATATGGATCTTCTCGTCGCTGAAGAGAGCACCGGTGTATTCTTCTTCTGTGGGGAAGCGTTCGAAGTCGGGATTGAAGAGGAGGCTCTTGTCCTCCGTCTCGGGAAGTCTCGGCTCTATGTATGACGGCCTCTCGGGTCTCTTCTTCACTGTGTCCATCACGACCCAGAGGTTCTCGGAGGAGAAGATGAGATCCCCTTTACTGTCGAATGCACGTACGGCACGGGGGCAGTAGAGTTTGAAGCCCTTCTGGCACCATGTCTCTATGGTGTAGCTGTCACCCCATGATGGGTATTCTGCAACCGTCATGCGGGTACGGACGATCATCCATGTGCGGCCCTCTCTGTCGAGCATGTCCTTGAGTCCCGCCCCTTTGAGTGCGGCATGAAGTCCCGCCTCCTCCTGACTGAGGCCGAAGAATTTCACCGGCTTTACGATGTATTCGCTGTCGGTGTCGGTGCTCATGAAGTAGCCCGTGTCCCTTCCTATGTTCTTTTCATCAATTTCAAGCATCGTTTTCTCTCTTTCTGTAGAATCTGAGGACGCTTCTGCCGTACTTTCTCTCATCGGAGAGCGTGAAGCCTCCGACGCTCTCCGGCCAGAGGTTTCTCTCCTCGACGGGGTAGTGGATAATAAAGAGTCCGCCGTCTTTCACAATGCCGGCCTCTGCCGCTGTTTCAAGGAGCTTCACCTTTCCCTCCATCGGGAAGGGAGGGTCAGCATAGACTATGTCGTATTTCATGTACGACGAGAGGATATAGCGTTCGGCATCCATAACGAAGAGCTTCTTCTCCTCTTCTACGAAGGAGAGATTCTTCTCGATCACGGCCTTCTTTCCTCTGTCCATCTCGACGAGATGCACCGGGCTTGCGCCTCTCGACGCCGCCTCTATCGCAACACACCCCGAACCCGAAAACAGGTCGAGGAACGAGCATCCCGTAAGGTCTCCCAGTATTGCGAAGAGGGACTCCCGCATCCTGTCCATCGCGGGACGGATGACTCCGGGAGGGCAGACTACGGTGCGTCTGACATATTTTCCGCCTGTTATGCGCATCTCATTCCTCCGGCCAGAGATTTATCTCCGGGGCGATTTTCGTCATGCCTGCGATGGTGAGCTCGATGAGCTCTTCCTTCGTCACTCCCAGCATCTGTGCGCCCTTTTCGATGATCTCTCTGTTGACGCCTGCGGCGAAGCCCTTGCTTCCCCACTTCTTCTTGACGGACTTGACAGAGATTCCCTTCATCTTCTCCGGTCTCATGAGAGCCGTTGCATTCACAAGCCCCGTGAGCTCGTCGATGGCGAAGAGTAATATCTCCATGGTCTTTTCGGGCCTGACGTCTGTGCATATCGACCATCCGTGCGAGCAGACGGCGTGTATGAAGTCACTGTCGGCTCCGATCTCCGAGAGGAGGTCGGGAGCTTTCCTGCAGTGAAGCTCGGGATACATCTCCCAGTCTACGTCGTGCAGAAGTCCCACGAGACCCCAGTATTCCGGATCCTCACCGTACTTTGCGGCACCTTCTCTCATCACCGCTTCAACGGAGAGGGCATGGTGCCATAAACTTTCACTTTTGTTGTATCTGTGCCATAAGGCGACAGCTTCGTCTCTTGTGAACATATTCACCTCTTCGAGGATATTATTTCTTTTGGCTTTTTTTGTCAGTCGGTCAGGGCTTTTCTGAGACCCGTATTTACGCCGCTTATGAGGCCGCGGTCGGATGAGAGTATTCTTTCGGCCTCCATCTTCGCCCTCGAGACGAGGAGTGTGTCCTCTGTCAGGGATGCAAACCTCAGCTTCAGGAATCCCGACTGCCTGTTTCCCGCTATCTCCCCGGGGCCTCTTATCTCGAGGTCCTTTTCGGCAATCACGAAGCCGTCGTTCGTCTCCTTCATGACGGAGAGCCTCTCCCTGGCCTCCTGGCTGAGGCCGTCCTCGAAGACGAGGAAGCAGTACGACTGGAGAGAAGATCTTCCGACACGCCCCCTCAGCTGATGGAGCGCCGCAAGACCGAAGCGGTCCGCATGTTCGATAATCATGCATGTGGCATTGGGAATGTCGATTCCGACTTCGACGACGCTTGTCGCCACCAGGTACGATATCTTATTATCCCTGAAGTCCTCGAGGATCTTCATCTTTTCCTCTTCGGGGAGACGCGAGTGTATGAATGCCGACGGAACGAAGGGATACTTCTTCTGGAGAAACTCGTACATCGTCATGACGTCCCTGAGGTCGCTTTCCCCTTCGTCGTCTATCCTGGGGTAGACGAAGTATGCCTGGTGTCCGCGCTGGAACTCGACGCCGATTGACGTGTACATCTTGTCCCTGCTCTGGGGTCCCACTGTGTATGTGATGATCTTCTTTCGTCCCGCGGGCATCGTCTTTATCGTGGAGACATCCATGTCTGCAAAGAGTGTGAGGGCGAGGGTGCGGGGGATGGGGGTTGCCGTCATGCTCAGCATGTGCACATTCTCGCCCTTCGTCTTCAGCGCTTCACGCTGACCCACTCCGAAGCGGTGCTGCTCGTCGATTATGACGTACTCGAGAGAACGGAATGCAACGTCGGATGAAAAGAGTGCGTGCGTTCCTATCGCAAGATCTATCTGTCCCTTCTTCAATGCTTCGAGAGCAAGCTTTCTGCTCTTGCCCTTTACGTCGCCTGTTATGTACGAAATTCTCACGCCCAGTGGAGAGAGGAGCCGGAATGCGTTCTCCGCATGCTGCCGTGCCAGGAGCTCCGTCGGCGCCATGAAGGCAACCTGACCTCCTTTCGAGATTACAAAGAGTGCGCTGAGCCATGCCACGAGCGTCTTCCCGCTTCCGACATCGCCCTGCAGGAGCCGCTGCATCGGAGTCTTTTTCGCAAGGTCGCTCCTGATCTCCTCAAGGACGGCCTTCTGGTCATCGGTGAGGGAGAAGGGAAGCGATGCGATGAGCTTTCTTTCAAGTTCAGATTCCCTTATTTTCGTCGTTGTTCTTACCGGCTTTTCCCTCAGTATTTTGAGCTCCATCACCAGGAGTTCCGTGAAAGCGAGGGTTTCCCTCGCCTTCGAGAGCGTCTTCTCGTCAGTGGGGAAGTGCAGTTCGTTCAGGGCCTTCTCCCTTGTGTAGAGATCATACTTTTCACGTAATTCGAGAGGAAGAACCTCCTCGATCGGCGACAGGATCGAGAGTGCCGCGGCAATCGGGATACGGAAGTCGTTCTGCCTGAGTGTTCCCGATAGGGGGTAGAGGGGGAGGATGCGGCCGATTCCGCTCTCCGTCTTCGTCTTCTTGACTTCGAACGAGGCACTCTGATATGTGCCGTAGAGCTTCTTCACCTGTCCGTTGAGGTACCACTCGCTTCCGAGTCTGAGCGTGTTTTCGAGAAAGGGGCGGTTGAAGCACAGAAGCTCCACCCTTGTGCCGTCGTCATCGGCAGCCGTGACCTTCACTGTCCTTCCCGCTTTGGATGAGAACGCGGAGTGGGAGAGTACGGTTATGTGACAGTTGACCTCCCCGTCCTCGTCGGTGACGCTTCTTATGAGTTTCTCCTCACGTCTGTCGTCATAGGCACGCGGGGCGTAGAGTACCAGATCCTCGAGAGTATTTATCCCGATTTTCCGGTACTCGTCTGCCTTTTTCCTTCCTATGCGCGGTAGAATCGTGATTGAGTCTTTCATATATCCTAGTGTAGTGTCTCAATGACATTTTGAATAACTCTAAATTCAATGAGGCCGTCAACGTTATTTAGCATAACAGACCAAGTAATTTAACTCCATAGGTTGTGT
>CAVDOI010000064.1:0-11991 GCA_963610485.1 Lachnospiraceae bacterium | reverse complement strand
TGTCTGTTTCATAGCTTTTTGTAGTTGTCAAGGATTATTAGATGCGTTTCTCCTACAGAAAAGACTGCTTTGCCGCATCACGGTGGTGTATTCACATCATATTTGTGTTATCCTCATTCAAAAGGAGACAAACACATGGGTCTTACAGTTCTCTCTGTCGGCGGTTCGATAATCGCTCCGGAGAAAGTCAATACGGAGTTTCTGAAGGAGTTCAGAAAAGCAATCGTTTCATACCTCGAGGAAGATGAGAAAGCCGAGCTCATATTCGTATGCGGAGGCGGAGCACCGGCACGCATCTACCAGAGCGCCTACCGCGAAATAACCGGAGAAAGAAACGGCGATCTCGAAGACTGGCTCGGAATCAAGGCGACGTACCTCAACGCCGAACTGATGAGGGCCCTCTTCTCCGACTACGTCACATGTCCCGTCGTCACGGATCCCACAGGCGTGATAGAGAACCGCGGCCGCATACTCGTGGCATCGGGATGGAAGCCGGGCTTCAGCACCGACACCGACGCCGTATACCTTGCAAAGCGCTTCGGCGGCAGGAGAATCATCAACCTCTCCAACATCGCCAAGGTCTACACAGATGATCCGAAGAAGAACCCGAATGCTCAGCCCATCGACAGGATAGGATGGAAGCATTTCAGACAGATGGTCGGCTACGAATGGAAACCGGGACTCAACGCGCCCTTCGACCCGATCGCATCGGGACTGGCAGAGGATGCGGGTCTCACCGTCATATGTGCTGACGGCAGGAACATCCCCAACACAATCGCAATCCTCAAAGGCTGCGATTTCGTCGGAACTACAATCGGCTGATTCTCTCCCTCTTCAGGCTCAGAAAATAGGGGCTGGGGTCTGCAAAGGACTCTGGAAACGGAACATCATCCCTGAAATCGGGGATCCAGAGGATGTCGTCGTCGCTCTTCTCCTGTATGAAGCCGTTCTCGATTCCGAGGTCTTCGACAAGAAGAACGAGGCTCTCGTATTCCTCGTCGCTTATCCCTGCAAGGCCGGGATCCTCCCTCGGCGGCACGAACTGGCTCATCAGGGAGAGATAGAAGTTATCCTTGTAGTGAGCGGCATAATACTCGAGGAACCTCCTCGAGTGGTTGACAGTACCCGGAAAGACGAGGTGCCTCAGGATGGTGCCCTTTATTCTCTCAAGGTCCGTTTCCGGATGACGGTTCTTTATCCAGTCCATGACGGGAATGATGACGTCGGCGTATCTCCCCAGTCCGCAGAAGACCTTCGAAACGCCTCGGCTGAGGCTTTTGCAGTCGAGAAGATAGAGGTCTACACAGTCGTCGATGAGAGCGAGTGCGGCGGTGCTCTCGTAGCCCGAGCTGTTCCATACCACGGGAAGGGTAAAACCCTTCTTCTTTGCACTTTCAAGCGCATTGACGATGGACGGAATGAAGTGGGTTCCCGTGACGAGGTTGAGAGTCCTTGCGCCAATATCCTCAAGGTCGAGAAAGAGAGTGGAGAGCTCGTCCGTCGTTATGTCGATTCCCATGTTCTCCCCGTCCGAACCCGATATCTGGCGGTTCTGGCAGTAGGCGCAGTGAAGCGGGCATCCCGTGAAGAAGACCATGCCGGATCCCCTTTCACCGACAAGCGGCGGCTCCTCGCCGCGGTGAAGGCCGCTCCAGGCAATGCGGACACTCTCCCCCTGGAGGCAGCGTCCCCTCTCCCCCTTCGTCCTGTCGACAAGACAGAGATTAGGGCACAGTGTACACCTTGAATAGTACTCGCTTTCATTCATAACGCATTCATTATAATCAATGAGACAAGCTTGACAAACTCCCCCGATGATATATCTTTTATTGCATGCTGCTGAAAAGACGTAAGAAGAAGGAAGAGAAAAAGAAGGAGATAAGATACATCCTCACCATCGACGGCGGAGGAATGAGAGGGATTGTTCCCGCATATATCCTTGAAAAGATGGACGACGTCATCAGAGAAAAGACCGAGCGTCCCCTCTACTCCCTCTTCGACCTCGTCGCAGGAACAAGCACCGGGGCCCTCATCGCCCTGGGACTCACATCACCCACCGATCAGACAACGCTCGAAAAGGACAGCGGTGAAAAATACAGGGTCGACAGGAAATACCGCAAGGGTCTCATCTTCAAGAAGGAATACAGCGAGACCGTGGGCTGGATCGAGAGAAATGCCGATCCCGACGAGTTTCTCAAGCTCTATGAGGAGAGCGGCGGAAGGATATTCCTCAAGAAGGAATCGAAGGGCTTCAGAAAGATTCTCGACAACATCAACCGCATATTCACAGACAAGTATGAAGCGGAGCCCTATGAGGATTTCCTCTGCCAGCTCTACGGCGACACCGCCCTCTCGTCGGCAATGGTGCCGACAATGGCCGTCTCCTTCGATCTCTCGAACGGAAGGGAGTTCATATTCAGAAGCTGGGATGACGGGGGATGGCTCGTCAGGGAGGCCGCACGCGCTTCCTCTGCCGCTCCCACATACTTCTCCCCCGCCCGCTTCATCGACAGGAGAAGCGGAGAGGAGCTGAGTCTTGTCGACGGCGGAATCATCGCGAACAACCCCGTTCTTGCGGCATATATAGAAGCAAGGAAGCTCTATCCGGAAGCAGACGAGTTCAGATTCCTCTCACTCTCGACTGCCTCATCACGCTTCCATATGGATCCGGATGATATTTCATCGAACATCGACTGGATGGGGCATCTTATCAGCGCATACGGAGCCGCCAACATGTCTATATCACTCGAAGGGGTGGAGAGCATAAAGGGCGTGAAGGTCGTCCGGGTATGGAAGGACGTGCTTAAGAGCCACATATCACTCGACGACACCTCCCGGGAGGCCGTCGGAACACTCAAGGCTGCTGCGGAGGAGATATGGAATTACAAGAAGGATGAGATCACAGCCTTCCTCGATGAAATAATCACCTCGTCCCACATTCCTCAGAAGCTTGTTCTCAGAACTCAGGACGACAGTAACAGCGAGGAGAGGAAGGACGAGACTCTCTCCCTTCCCTCCCTGTAGGAGAAGAGAACATCCCCGACTGTCGATTTATCTCCGACGATGTCGGTGATGAGCTTCACACAATAGAAACCCACCCCCATGTACCTCGAGGCGAGCGCGACGCCGTATGCCTCCATGTCTGCCGCATCGGCTTTGAGAATGCGGTGCGAGGGCAGTACTTCGCTCGAAAACTTCCCCGATGAACAGAGAACGTATCCGCTTGATCTGTCGAGCGTGAAGAGCTCTCCGAGAGTAGCCCTGTCGGGGCCTATCGTGGAACCGAGGGCCACGCGGAAAGGAGTAAGGTCCTGGTCGGGTGTGACGACAGAGGAGAAGGAGACGACGTCCCCCCTCCTAAATCTTCCGAGGGACCCCGCCGACCCTGTCGAGACAACGATGTCCGGCTTGTACTTCTCAATGGCAATGACACTCTGGACGGCTGCCATGACGGGTCCCACGCCCGAGACGCACTTCTCCCAGCTTTCATCGAGCATTTTGAGCTCGTTACGGTCAGAGGCGATGACGAGTACCTTCTTCATAACGACAGCGCAGAGATCGCGGCACCGATTATCGGGGAGGACTCGATATTGACTATCCTGTAGTAGACCCCCTTCCCGTTTTCGAGAATTCTGTCAAGAAAGAGACGTGTATACCTCTCAAGGAACGGAAGACGGTAGAACGTGGTGCCGTCGGCGTTGATGACTACGGGGTGCTCGGGGGAGGTTTCGACGCCGCTCTTGAGCACAGCCGCGGCAAGATTGAGCGCCGTGAGTTTTGCAGCTCTCAATATTACTGCCTTGAGAATCCTGTAGAGTGCCTTCGAGTCGTCTTCGGAGAATATGATAGCTCCGAGCGGATTGTTTCTGTCCCAGGGGGATGTGATGAACGCTCCGACGGCTATCGTCGAAAGATGATCGAGTGTTCTGAAACCCGATGAGAAAGAGGAAGAGAAGACGCCTTCGTCTACGGCGCGTGAAAGGACATAGAAGGCAAAGGAACCTAAATATGCTCCGCTTATCATCTTCTCCAGATGATAGGACGAGGGATCGTTCGTCGTGAGGTTGAACCCCAGGTCGAGATCTGTCAGTTCTATGTCGAGACATCCCGATTCGGTGTTGATTATCTGCTCTCCTTCATCAAGGTCTATTTTCTTTATGTTCTCGTTCTTTTCGACGTAGGCGGTGTTCGTTCCCGTTCCGAGGATGAAACCCACATAGCCGGAAGCCTCGATATTGCCTTCGGCCTGCGCCGCGAGAAGTGTCGCGACGGTGTCGTTGACGACGCTGATCTTCATATCGGAGACATCCCTGCCGCGGTTCTTCAGAACCGAGAGGATGTTCTTTCCCAGGGGCTTTCCGATTGTCTCGGGAGCCTTGACCTCCTTACTGAAAAGTAATGGAATACCGTCATGGTCCGAGGTTATCTCTGCTGCATACGAGAAGCAGAATCCGATGCGCCTGCTGCGGGAGAGGAACGGCTCGACCGCAGATGCGAATATCGAATAGAACTCGTCTGCGCAGACCTGTCTCTCGACGCCCGGCATCCCGATTCTCTGGAAATCGCTTATAACCGGCTTACCGTCCCCGCCGAATGTCACGAGGCATGTGCGGAAGTTCGTTCCTCCGGCATCCATGACGATGACGCTTTCTCCCGCCGGAATGCTCTCAGGGGAGCGTGCATAGGTCGGGATCATCTTGAGCGAGCTCTTCTCCCCGCCGAGGCCCTTCTCCATTTCGCTTCTGAATATGGAAGCGACCATCTCCTCGTCGACGAACTCTTCGCCGAGTCTGTGTTTTTTCAGAAATTCCTCTGCCGTCATTTCTCCGCCTTCGTCAGCCTGTACTTCAGACTGACTCTGTAATAAATATCGTTGACACGTAAATCGGAAGAGGTGACAGAGAGTGTCCTCTCACTGTCCCCTTTTATGTTAAGCGTCCCTTTTATTATATAACTTTTTCCCGGTTTTTTGAGAATTAAATCAAGATCGGCATCAACATCAATCGACGAAAGATCCGTCGAAAAGACGATCTCATCCTTCTTCGGCTTCTCGATGCACGAAAGAGTGACATCCCCGCTTATCACGGCGTCCCCCTTCGTGTATCCCGCGTCGGAGAGCATCGCCTTCACCTTCTGCATCGTCGCGCTGCGCTGTGTCATTGCATAGAGCGCGTTCTCCCAGATCGAGGAACACTTCGGTTTCGTCGAAAGGTCGCCCAGGTAATATGAGAGATCGGACCCGGAGTACGTTATCTTCTGTGGAATCAGGTCGTCGTCCCCTCCCGTGATCGTGACACCGGAGAGAGGAATCTTCGGTATCGAGGAGAATGCGGCTATTGTGGAAAGTGCCGTGTTCTCCACATCCTCGAAGCATGCATTGGCCCAGACGAGGGCTGTTACGAGCAGGAGGAAAAGGACGAGGAAGACTTTTTTCATCCCTCTAAGTCTAACTGTTTTTTGCAAATGGGCAATATCAAAGAAGGAATTTGTCTGCTAGAATATAACCATGAGTTCAACTTTTCTCTTCTATGACCTGGAAACATTCGGGCTCAACACCCGTTACGACAGAATTGCGCAGGTGGCTGCCGTCAGGACGGATATGGACCTCAACATCGTGGCTCCCCCAATCCTCCTCTACGCAAAGCTTTCACCCGACTATCTGCCGGTTCCCCAGTCATGCCTCGTAACGCACATCACGCCCCAGGCCGTAAACGAGAAGGGAATACCCGAAGCCGACGTCATCCGCATTCTGAGAGACGAGATGATGAAGAGCAATACGATAACGCTCGGCTACAACACAGTGGCCTTCGACGACGAATGCGTGAGAAGCGCACTCTACCGCAATCTCTACGACCCCTATGAAAGGGAATACAGGAACGGATGCTCGAGATGGGACATCATCAACCTCGTCCGTGCCACGCGCGATCTCAGACCCGGGGGTCTCATCTTCACGAAGCGCAACGACAAGGGCTGTGTATCCTTCAAACTCACCGACCTCACGGATGAGAACAACATCAACCAGGAAGGCGCACACGACGCCTTAGTCGACGTCTATGCAACCATAAACCTCGCAAAGCTTATAAAGAAGAAGCAGCCCAAGCTCTTCCAGTGGGCCTTCTCCCACCGCGGAAAGGACAGTGTCAAGGAAGTCATCGACGTCACGAAAAGAGTGCCGTTTCTCTCCACAAGCGAGAAGTTCACCTCCGAAAGGGGAAGCACAAGGCCCCTTCTCCCCCTCTACTACGGGAGCAAGAACGACCTCTACTGCTTCGACCTTACATACCCGCTGCCACAGGCGGTGAGCCTCAACAACTACAAGGAGAGCGGCATCTACCGCCTCTCTGTCCAGAGGTGCCCCTTCGTGGCCCCGCTCTCGACACTCTCGAAAGAGGCCGAGGAGAGACTGGGCTTCACAAAGGAGGAGATACTCAGGAAGGCCGACGAGGCGAAGAGAAGCGGGATCTTCAACAATCCCGACGACTTTCTCGTCACATACGACGAGACGGCAGGAGAAAGCGACCCCGACACCTCGATCTACGGCTCGTTTCTGTCCCGCGACGACAGGGCGGCTCTCGAAAGAATCCAGAACCTTTCGCCGAGGGCGAAACTCCTGGGTGAGCGTCAGACACCATTCGACGACAGCAAATACCACAAGCTCGTGTGGCGTCATGTTGCACGCAACTGGCCCGAGAGCCTTGATGAAAGGGAGAGGGAGAAGTGGAGGAACTTCTGCTCGCAGCGCCTTCTCTCCCCGCCCGTGAAGGATGCACAGGGGATCGACGACTATCTTTATACTTGCAATGAACTCCTGAATAGTTTAAATACAGACGGAGAAGACAAGAAGGTGCTCCTGTCGCTCATAGAGTACGGCGAGCATCTCAGAGACACGATAATAAAACCGGAGAAGAAATGACACAGCTTATAGATTTACTGCCGTCCTTCAGGACGCAGCTCGAGGAGTGCGACAAAACACTTGCACTCCCCGAAACGATGAGCGACATGAAGAAGTACAGGGAGAAGATGGTCGAGAGATCACACCTGGGCCCCATCGTCGAAAAACTCAGTGATATGGAGAAAACGGAACGTGAAATCGCCGAGAACGAGGAGATGCTCAAAAGCGAGACCGACTCCGACATGACCGACATGGTGAGGGAGGAGATCGATGCCCTCAGAGAGAAGCTCGAAAGAGACGAGAAGGAATGCAAGGTCCTCCTCATTCCCCCCGATCCCCTCGAAGGCAAGAACATCATCATGGAGATCAGGGCAGGAACCGGCGGCGAGGAGGCTGCTCTCTTCGCATCCGACATCTTCCGCATGTACGTCCACTACGCAGAGAAGAAGAAGTGGAAGATGGAGATCATCAGCCAGAACGAGACGGAGAGAGGCGGCTACAAGGAGATCATATGCTCGGTATCGGGACGCGACGTCTACGGCTCCATGCGCTATGAAAGCGGCGTACACCGTGTGCAGAGAGTTCCCGAAACAGAAAGCGGCGGCAGAATCCACACATCGGCCGTCACAGTGGCAATCCTCCCCGAGGCTGAGGAGACCGACATTGTAATCAACGAGAAGGACCTCAAGATAGATGTCATGCGTGCGGGAGGCCCCGGCGGACAGTGCGTCAACACGACGGACAGTGCGGTAAGAATAACACATATCCCGACGGGAATCGTCGTCATACAGCAGGACGAGAAGAGCCAGCTGAAGAACAAGAACAAGGCGATGAGGGTCCTCAGGTCCCGCCTCTTCGAAATGGAGGAGGAAAGGAAGAACAGAGAGCGCAGCGAGGAGAGGAAGAGCATGGTCGGAAGCGGCGACAGAAGCGAGAGAATCAGGACATACAACTTTCCGCAGAACAGATGCACCGACCACCGCATCAACCTCACGTCCTACAACCTCGAAGGCGTGATGAACGGGGAGCTGGATGAGTTCATCGAGGCGCTCAAGATACAGGCCGGCGAGGAAGCACTGAAGGCTCTATGACACTCTCACATCTCAGAGAAGAGCTTCTTGAAATGGAGAACACCCTCCCCGATCCCCGTCTTGAAGTGAGGGTGCTTCTCTCCCATCTCGGGCTGAGCACCATCGACCAGATTGCACACGGCGACATGGAAGTCGACAGCGCACTGAGCGATAAGGCGAAAACCCTCTTCTCAAGAAGAATCCACGGAACCCCGATGGCATACATCACGAATGAGAAGGAGTTCTACGGCCATACGTTCTACGTGGACGAGAGCGTCCTCATTCCCCGCCCCGACACCGAAGTCCTCGTAGAGAAGGCAGTTCTTACATACAGAGAGAAAAAATACAGCGGCAGAATTCTCGACCTCTGCACCGGAAGCGGTGCCGTTGCCGCATCCATTGCATGCGAACTCGGACGCAGCGTGTGCTACAGCGACATATCACACGAGGCGCTCGTTACAGCGAAGCGCAACTACCTCGGCATAACAGGAGAAGAGGGAGACGGCAGAGAGGGAGACCTCTTCGAGCCCTGGAAGGGTGAAAGATTCTCCCTGATTGCGACGAATCCGCCCTATCTCACATCCGCCTGGTACGAAGAAACGGAGGAGAGCGTCAGAAGAGAGCCTGTCTCCGCATTCCTCGGATTCGGGGACGACGGACTCGATATGATAAAAAAGATTGTCTCCACTTCTCCTCAAGTTCTGGAAAAAAATGGTACACTCCTGATTGAATGCGATTACAGGCAGGTCGGAGAGCTGAAAAACATCCTCGAAGAAAACGGCTTTGAGGATATAAGAACTGCGAAGGACCTCGCAGGTCGGGAAAGAGTGGTATATGGAGAATATAAAGGCTGAAAGAGAAGAGGAGACAAAGGCACCCGACAACTTTCCGAACAAGGAACTTGTCGACAGGTTCGTCTCCAGGATTCTGAATTACTCCGACGAAGACAGGGAGAAGATCTCTGCCGCAGCCGTCTTCGCCGCAAAGAAGCACGGCGACCAGAAGAGAAAGAGCGGAGAGCCGTACCTCATACACCCCATCGCAGTGGCGGAAATCCTGATGTCCTTCAACATGGACGCCGACACGGTATGTGCAGGCCTTCTGCACGACACCATCGAAGATACCGGAACGACGGAGGAGGAGATAGCCTCCCTCTTCGGACGTGAAGTCGGAACGATGGTCCAGGCCGTAACGAAGATCAGCCGTATTACACAGGACAAGTCAATACAGGAGGCGGAGACCATCAAGAAGATGTTCTTCGCAATGAGCAAGGACCTCAGGGTCATCCTCATCAAGCTCTCGGACAAGCTCCACAACATGCGCACTCTCTCCGGACTCTCGAGCGAGAGACGTATCGCATACGCACGCGACTGTCTCGACATCTTCGCGCCCATTGCCGACAGCCTCGGTATGCAGACGCTGAAGAGCGAACTCGAGGACCTCTCGCTCAAGGCCCTCAAGCCCGAAAGCTACGATTACATCAACACCTACCTCCTCGAAAGAAAGAGCGAGTACACGGCATTCATCAAGCAGGTATCGAAGGCGATTGAAGAGGCATGCAGGAAGGAGGGACTCCAGAACATCGAAGTCTCGGGAAGAGTCAAGCACGCCTACTCCATCTACATGAAGATCAAGAAGAGGAAGAAGGAGATCGACGAGATCTACGATATCCTTGGAATCCGTGTCATCTGCAACACCACAGTCGAATGCTATACGATACTCGGCATAATCCACTCCATGTGGCTCCCCATCGAGGGGCGCTTCAAGGACTACATAGCCATGCCCAAGGCCAACAACTACCAGTCGCTCCATACGACAGTTCTCGGCCCCCAGAACAGGCACCTCGAAATCCAGATAAGAACATGGGAGATGCATAAGACGGCTGAGGAAGGTGTCGCCGCACACTGGGCATACAAGGCATCAAGCGGAAGCGAGAGCGGAACGTGGAAGAACATGGACTCCATCAACTATCAGAAGATAGTGAAGAAGATAAAGTCATGGTCTAAGGAGATCGAGCAGAGCGAAGACTACATGGAGGAGATCAAGAACGAGCTTCTGAAGGACTCCATAGTCGTATTCACCCCCCAGGGGCATGTAATCGAACTTCCGGTGGGTTCGACTGCCCTCGACTTTGCATACAAGATCCACACCGAAGTCGGCAACCACTGCTCGGGGGCAAAGGCCGACGGCTCGATCATCCCCCTCAACAAGCCGCTCTCGAATACACAGATAGTCGAAATAATGACGTCTCCCTCTGCTCACCCGAACCAGCAGTGGCTTGAAGCCGCGGCATCTTCTTCGACGAAGAAGAAGATAAAGGCATGGCTCAACAAATACCAGAGCGCAAACGTTCCGGAGATAAAGCAGCAGGACAAGCCCCTCCCCGCCCAGCCGGCGAAGAAGGAGGAGGCTACCGCAAATCCCTCCAAACTCATCAACGGCACACTCTCCTACGTCTCCCAGGAGGCGAAGGGAACACTGATGGTCGGAGAGGACAGCAACATCATGTACTCCTTTGCAAAGTGCTGCAACCCGATGCAGGGCGATGATGTCGTTGCATACATAACCCGCGGCAGAGGCTACATCATCCACCGCAGAGACTGCTCGAACCTCAAGCACATGGCCGAAGTCAACGAAAGGACGGTATCTGTAAAGTGGACGGGGGAGGAGCTGATGAAGCACTACCACGTAATCACCAAGATCGATACCGATATATTCGGGCAGATAGAGAATGCGGTGAAATCACACGGTGCAAGGCTGAGGAAAGGCACCCTCGGCGTCGACGGCAACAGGCTCTCGGGAGACTTCACGATAATCGCTGAGAACGAAGAGGCCATCAGAAAATGCACGACATCCATCAGACAGATCCCGACTGTGCTGGAGCTCACCGGAGCATCGTCCTGACACCGAAGAGAAAAACACCGTCGGAAATCAATCACGGCTGAAGAGAGGCTTTGACAATCACCAATGCCAGGATTCACTCAATTGACGGTTTCTTCCAACTTGCAGTTCACGCTGTCAGATCGGTTGTTCAATGCATCCTTTTTGAAAACCGGTTTCGTCATCTGCGTCTCCATCATCGGACAACTGTTCTTCCAGCAGCTTTTGCAGAGCCTCCTTACTCGGCAGAACCGTCTCGTATTTGCTCGCAAAAATCTGCGTATTATCCTCCGGCAGGGTCATTTCCACAACGGCATTATTCTTATCTCTGCATAGTACAATTCCGATGGTTGGATTTTCATCCGGCAGTTTTACCTTCCGGTCATAGTAGTGGACATACATCTGCATCTGTCCGATATCCTGATGCTTCAACTCTCCGATTTTCAAATCGAAGAGCACAAAACAGCGCAACAGACGGTTATAGAAAACCAGATCCACCATGAAATGCTCTTCCTCGAAGGTGAACCGCACCTGCCTGCCGATATATGCAAAGCCTGTACCGAGCTCCAGCAGAAACTGCTGCAGGTTGTCGATAATGCGGCTCTCCAGCTCGCTTTCCGAGTATTCCGGGAGCTCCTTCAAGCCGAGGAACTCCAATACATACGGGTCCTTGACGGCATCCTTTGCGCTATCAACCTTCTGTCCCTCAAGTGCCAGGCGATAGACCTTGTCCTTATCGGTGCTGATGGCGATACGCTCATAGAGCGAGCTGTTGTATTGGCGTTTCAGCTCGGTGAGACTCCAGTCATTCTTCACAGATTCAATTTCATAAAAATGACGCTCGTTCATATTATCTATCCGCATGAGCTTGAGGTAATGTGACCAGCTCAGATAAAACTTTCTGCCGGTGCTGACTGTCGGAAGATTCTCGAATTGGTCAGACAGTGTCTGACTGATTTTGATCTGGTGCACGTTTAGGTAACACATTTCCTCCCACTGGAACCCTGGAGGTAACAAGGAGGAAAGATGAGTCGGAAACATTACAAGAAGATTTCGAAAAAAGAGAAGGCAAAGATTGTATCGAGAGTCGTTGCCGGAGAAAGTATCGCGGAAGTATCCAGGAGAACTAAGGTTGCAGAGTCATCAATT
>CAVDOI010000063.1:0-12126 GCA_963610485.1 Lachnospiraceae bacterium | reverse complement strand
CCCGTCCAGGTAAATCACTGGTAGTTAGAAAAACTTAGAGGGAACTATAGATAATCAGTCCGGCTGTACAGATCCGGAAAAGGGAAATGCATATGAAAAAAGCTCTCATACTACTTATTGCAATACTTCCGCTTCTTCTCATCTTCACCTCCTGTGATGACAGGCCGGGTTCCAGTACAGAAGACGGAGGAACGGAATCCGGTACCTTCTACACACTCACAATAAAGAACGGAGAAGAAACAACAACGGAAGAGGTAAAGGAAGGCACGGAGTACACCCTTCCCTCTCCTGACGGGAAGAGCTATTTCGAAGGCTGGGCAGTCAACGGCGACGAAGACAATCTGAAGAAAGCAGGAGAAAAGATCACGCTCACTGCCGACACAACAATCACCGCTATCTGGGACGAAACAAAATGCACGATAACGTTAGACTACAACTACGGAGGTTCCGAGCCCAAGCTTTATGCTGTTATCGAAAAGGGAGGACAAATCGAAACTCCAATGGGGCCGACACGTCTTGGGTATTCATTCGAATATTGGTCGACGGACAAGGAAGGAAATGAGAAAAAAGGGGATTACCCTTCTCAATTCTTAGAAGACTTCCGGGAAAACACCACTCTCTATGCCCAATGGAAAGAGGGATATGAAAAAGACTACACGATTACTCTCGGTTCTTACCCGGGGGACACGGAAGGAAGTGGAATGGAATGGCGTGTTCTGTCCTACGATAAGGATAACAAACGTGTTCTCGTCATCTCTGCAGTATTGCTGGACGAGATGGCGCACACAAGCAGCAGAGATGTTACATACAAATGGTCTGAAAGCAATATAAACAAATGGCTCAACAGCACTGAAGACGGCGGCTTCATCAAGAAGTACGGACTTGAGGATGTCCCGATGGCTGCTGTCGAACACAAGACGGAAGAAGGCGCAGATAAGACAACACAGCCTGAAGAAACAACAAACGAGAAAATCTTCCTTCTTTCTAAGACTGAAGCTGAGACATATTTCAATAGCAATGATGACAGAGAGGCTCTGGGAACAGACGCCAGAGAAAGAAACTGGCTGCTGCGCACTCCGGGAGCAGAAGCTTCACGCGTTTATTTTGTAAACTATACCGGCGCAATTCAGGGTGCTGCCATCAGCGGAAGCACAGCAACCGGTGCTCTCATAGATGGGGCGTGGGAAGCAGGAAGTTACAAGTTCAAAGTCAGACCTGCCTTCTGGATAGACCTGCAGTCTGTTCTGTAATCTGAACCATCAAAGAGCTTCCTCCCCCTCCTCCTTATATCTTTGGAGAAGGAATGACGGAGGAGGCTCCTATTTTTCCTTTGCCGAAAGCAGGTAGAGCGGTATCGATAAGAGCTCTGATGCTACCGACAGGCATACCATCGCAGTGATGTTCACATCGTAGAGGACCCCGAGAAGCCAGCTTCCGAGGAACCAGAAGACGCCGAATGAAAACTCGAAGACACCGTAGCCTGTCGCCCTGCTTCTCTTGGGAACCATTGTCGTGACGGCAGCCTTGAGTATGGACTCCTCCGCTCCCATCCCTATGCCCCAGAGAAGGACTCCGGCGATAAGAACAGCCTTCGATCCGGCAAAATAGACAAGCGGTGCAAACGGAAGGGTGAGAAGCGTCGAGAAGACGAGAGCCTTCACCCCTATCCTGTCATATAAGAAGCCGAAGAGAAGTGCCGCTACTGCATCCACAGCCATGGCCGTCGCATAGAGAAGAGGAAGCGCCTCTCCGGAGACAAGCCCTGTCTTCTCGACGTGCATCACGATGAGCGAGTAGTCGATGAAGCCGAATGCGAAGAGGCTTATCGCGGCGATGTAGAGGACGAAGCTCTTCTTCATTTTGAAAGGCACGTACTCCTTCTCCTCGGGCTCGAAGAGCTCGGGAGACGGGAATTTACGCTTTGTCAGAAAAAGCAGTATGAGGGTCACCGCCCCCGGGACTGCAAGGAATGCAAAGCACACCGAATATATCTCGAATTGTGTTCCATCCGTCTTGAAGAGCATCACGAGATAGAGAAACACGGGACCGAGGAATGCCCCTGTCTGATCGAGGACCTCCTGGAGCCCGAAGCTCTTACCCACTCCCTCCTGAGAGGCAGCAAATGACATTATCGTATCTTTGGCGGGCTTCTTTATGGCCTTGCCCATCCTCTGTATCACAAGGAGGATACATGCCGCCATCCACCCGTTCTCCCCGACGAATGCGAGTGCGGGAACAGCGGCAATATCGAGAACGTAACCGACGACTGTCATCGGCCAGTAGAGTTTTGTCCTGTCCGTAATCTTACCGAAGACACAGCGCATCGAGTAGCCGATGAGCTCACCCAGTCCCGAAACGAATCCTATTGTGCCCGCCCCTGCTCCGAGGAGCGCAAGGTATGCCCCCCTTATGCTCGAGGCTCCCTCGTGCGTCATGTCTGAGAAGAGACTGACGATGCCGAAAAGCACGATGAAGAGCATTGCAGAACTCATCTTCTTCCTCTCAGCCTTCATATTCCGCATTCTCCTTCACGATCTTCTCCACTATTCTGAAGTCGTTCCTTCTCTCTTCCTTGCATCTGAGGTAAAGCTTCTCGAGAACGGAGGAGAAGCTTTCCTTCTCCCCGTCGGTGAGGTCTTCGCAGAGCCATGTGTAGAAGAGAACCTCGAGATGTTTCTTCGAACTCTTGAGCTCCTCGGCTTTGTCTGTGGGATAGAGAAGCTGACTGCGTCCGTCGGCGGGGTTGGCACGTCTCACGATGAGGCCTTTCTTCTCCATCGAGGCGACCTCCCTTGCAACTGCACCTTTGTCCGAGCCCAGGTAAAGAGAGATCTCCTTCTGGGTTATCCCCGGCCTCTTTCTTATCGTATGAAGAACCTCGGCCTCCCCCGGGCCGATTCCCGACCCCTTGAGAGTGCGGAAGGCAAACCTGTCGACTTCCCTTGCTATCTTCGTGATCCTGCGCTGTGTTATATCCATGGAAACTAGTTGTAGTGTCAACTAAATTGTTTGTCAATACCCGCGGTAAAATAACATCCGGAGTGCCGGATTACGGGTAAAAGAATACCGGGTATCGAATTAGGAACGTAAGGGGCAGGGAATGTGCGGCAGAGCCGATTTGAACGAATTTTTCACAATTAGGGTAGAACTCTTTTGCCATATGTGTTTCAATTGGTTGGAAATCTTCAATAAAGGAGTAACAGATGGAAGACGGCCGTAGTGGTAACACAAGAGCTAAAAGTGCAGAAACCGAAATGCCTCCAAGTAGAATGCCGTCTCTGTTGACGGTTACAAGGTAGGTCTTTCCCTTTCTCGCTCGATCAAAGATGAGGAGAGAATCATGGAAGAAGACATGCAGATTACACAGCATCCCGACTACGTCCAGGAGCTGGTCGAGATTATCAGGAGCAATATTTCCCCGATGGCACTCAAGGAGAAGCTGTCGGATTATCATGACAACGATATAGCTGAAGCGATGGAGGAACTCGGGGCAGAGGACCGTAACAAGATATACAGGATCCTCAATGCCGAAAGCCTCGCGAACATCTTCGAATACGTCGAGGATGTGGCCGAGTACCTCAGCGAGCTCAGCGTCAAGAAGAGGATAGCCGTCCTCAGCAGCATGGAGACCGACAAGGCCTCGGCGTACCTCAAGAGCCTTCCCAAGGGAGAGAGGAACACCCTCATCGAATTCCTCGACGACGAGACGAAGCACGATCTGGCCCTCCTGGCATCCTTCGACGATGATGAAATCGGCTCGAAGATGAGCACGAACTTCATCGAAATCAGCAACGGTCTCACAATAAAGGAGGCGATGAAGGAACTCATCGACCAGGCTGCGGAGAACGACAACATCCAGACCATCTATGTAGTGGGTTCAAACAAGCTCTACTACGGAGCAATCGACCTCAAGGACCTCATAAGGGCGAGAGAAGGCAAGACGATAGACAGCATCGTCTCCACGAGCTATCCATACGTCTATGCCCACGAGCTCATCGACGACTGCGTCAACAAGCTCAAGGACTACGCCGAGGACTCCATCCCCGTCCTCGATTCGACGAACAAGCTCGTCGGTGTGATTACAAGCCAGGATATGATGGAACTCATCGACGACTCGATGAGAGACGACTATGCAAAGTTCGCATCACTGGGCGAGGAGGAGGACCTTGAAGGAAGCGTCGTCTCCTCTGTCAAGAAGAGACTGCCGTGGCTTACGATACTTCTCTTTTTAGGTATCGGGGTATCTGCAGTGGTGAGTTTCTTCACGCAGATAGCGGCTCAGATAGCAATCCTCATCTCCTTCCAGTCGCTCGTACTCGACATGGCAGGTAACTGTGGTACGCAGTCGCTCGCCGTCACGATACGTGTCCTCACATCAGAAAACCTTTCATTCAAGGACCTGATGAAACTCGTATGGAAGGAGACGAGAGTGGGATTTTTAAACGGCGTCATAATGGGCGTCATATGCTCGGCAGTCATCGGCCTCTTCATATTCCTCTTCAAACAGCACGACCTCGTCTACGCCTTCTCGATATCGTGCTGTACGGGGCTTGCGCTCATCGTCTCGATAAGCGTATCGAACCTCATGGGTACGATAATCCCTATCATCTTCAAGAAGATACACATCGACCCGGCAGTGGCGTCCGGGCCGCTCATCACGACGATGAACGACCTTGCAGCCGTCATCGCATACTACGGTCTGGCATGGCTTCTGCTCATCAACGTAATGCACATAGCCTCATGAGAGTGAGCTCTCCGGAAGGAGAGCCCTTCTTTTTTTGACGAAATGCTAAATAACGAACAATTGTCCGCCCATTTAAAAATACCCGGTTGAATAAAATTTGTTTCCGCCATTAGAATTGAGTACGGAGCAATAGATGATTTACTGTGTCGAAGACGAGCCCGCTATAAGGAATATGATGCTTTACACTCTCATGGCAGCCGGCTATGAAGCGGACGGCGTCGATTCCATGAAGACGCTCCGGGGCAGAATCGAGAAGTGCAGACCGAGGCTCATCATCCTCGATCTGAGCCTCCCGCAGAAAGAGGTTCAGAGCGCCCTCTCCGCACTGAAGAGAGATCCTTCGACAAAGGACATCCCGGTAATCATGGCACAGGGAAAAGCGGGAACGACGGATGGCGCCGTCACGGCAGACGACTACCTTACAAAGCCGTTCGGCATGCTGGAGATGATCAGCCATGTGAAGGCTGTGATAAAGCGCACGGAGCCGGAAGCGGAGAGCAGGGTCTACAGACTCGGTCCCCTTACCCTCGATACATCAAGCCGCAGCGTGACTGTGAACGGAGAAAAGGTTAAGCTCACCGTCAAGGAGTACGAGATACTCTATCTACTGCTGCAGGAGCCCGGGAAGATCTATTCGAGAAGCGAACTCATGAAGGCCATCTGGGGCATAAACGCCATCGGCGAGACAAGGACTGTCGATGTCCACATCGCGACACTCAGAACGAAGATAAGAAGTGCAGCCGCAATCATCGAAACTGTACGCGGCTGCGGCTACAGAGTCCGCTCGGAAAGGTAATCACCCCTTACATCTATTGAGAACGACGGCCTATTACGATAGAATCCTCCATATCGTACAGTGAGATGATGAAGATTAAAGAGTTTTTCGCAGACCTGATCAAGAAAATCAAGGAATACCTCTTTTCATATTTCAAGGGGGTGACGGTCTACGGCCTTGTCGGACGCTCGGGGACAGGCAAGAGCTACCATGCAAAGCAGGTTGCCGTGAAGTACAACATACATCTCATCATAGACGACGGCCTTCTCATCAAGGGCGACAAGATAGTCACCGGACACTCGGCGAAGGAAGCGCCGAACTTCATGGCTGCAGTGAAGACCGCCCTCTTCGACGACGACGAGGACAAGAACGCCATAACGACGGCCCTTCTCAAGGAGAAGAACCGCAAGATCCTCATAATCGGAACAAGCGAGAAGATGGTGAACAAGATTGCTGCACGCCTCGATCTGCCTGCCCCGTCCAGAATAATCCACATCGAGGATGTCTCGTCGGCTGACGACATCGAGACTGCAATGCACATACGCTTCGTGGAGGGAAAGCATGTAATCCCGGTATCTCCGATAGAGATCACACGCTCGGCCCCGCAGATCGTCTTCGACTCCATAAAGGTCACCCTCGGGAGGGGCAAGCACCTGAAGAGCCAGGTGAGCGAGAAGACGATTGTAAAGCCGGAGTTCTCGAAGCCGACGCAGGAGACTGTGAGCGAACAGACCCTCCAGCAGATGATCAAGCACTCGATTTCTGAATACGACTCGATCATGAAGGTGAAGAAGGTGAAGGGAGTGAGGAACCCCGACCGCACCTACTCCATTACGATCACCATCCTTCTTCCGCCGCGTCACTACATCCCCTCCACGATATCGGATCTGCAGCAGTATGTAAGAGACTGCCTCGAGAAATTCGGCTCCATCATGGTGAAGAGTGTCTCGATAGAAATAGAGGAATGGAGTTAGACTGACGCGCTCTGTGACGGTGTCCCGGCTGTGATTTCCGCTGTCTTTTCCTCCGTCTTCGGCTTCTTTCTGCCTCTGTGGCGCTTCTTCACCTTCGGATTGAGGGGCTTCGCCTTCTTCTCGGCCTTCACCTTCTTTTTCTTCCGGCTCTTTATTCCGTTGAATTCGAGAACCGATGCCGCGGCCTTCTCGAGATCGACGTTGGAGGGTGTTATGGGGCTCAGCATGACCTTGGCCTGTCTGAAGACATCTCTCAGAAGTTCCTCGTAGGGCGTCTGGTGCGACGTGTCGACGATAACGGAGGAGCGTATCATATAATAGAACATCTCGCTCTTACCCACCATCTGTTCCCCCGCCCTCTTCTTCTCCATGACGATACTGTCGAGCTCGGAGAGGGATTTCCTCATGCTCGGAAGTTCGCTGTGTACCGCATAGGATGGAAGTATGTGCTGCAGAAGTCTGTAGTGATAGAGTTCGTGAATGATGTCGGACGAGTGTCCGGATGAGAGGATCTTCACTATCTCGTCGGTGAGTCTGCTTGTCGGGCAGTCCTGGAGAGAAGGGGCGTTGAGACGGAGTGCAAGTGCCACTCCGAAGGAGAACGAGAAGCCTGTCGTCACCTTGTACTTGACGGCCCTTATCATCCTGACGGGATCCTCGCTGAAGGAATATGAAAGAGGAATGAGGGATCTGATTCTCTTCTTCTCGAAGTCCTTCATGCTGTCGGCGAAGTCCAGGATCTCACAGGTCTTCGGGTTGTAGTAGAGGGCGTTTATCGAAAAGTCACGCCGTCTTGCATCCTGCTCTATCGTGCCGTAGATATTGTTGTTCCCGTCCTCGAAGTTCTCCTCGTCGCTGCGGAACGTCGTCACTTCGATGATCTTGCTGCCGAAGAAGAGGTGGACGATGCGGAAGCGCCGTCCGATTATGCGGCTGTTCCAGAAGAGCTTCTGGACCTGCCTGGGGGAGAGCGATGTCCCGATATCATAATCCTTGGGGATGTTGCCGAGGAGAATATCGCGGATGGAGCCGCCGACGATGTAGGCCTCGCCTCCCGAGGCCTGTATCTTCCTGACAGCCCAGAGAGCATCCCTGTCGATCATGCTGTTTCTGATGGGATGTTCCTTTGATGTGTATATTCTGCAAACGGGAACGCTTCGTCCCTTTTCATCTGTCTTGTATCTGACGAACACGAGTAACTATCTTAATTGGATTTTTCTTCATGAACAAGATACAGAAGAGACATAAGAGTTTCACATTTGCGCCTCTCCCTGCTGAAAAAAGGATGAAAATCCATTACACTTGTACTCCGTGGAGACAATTATGATAGAACCAGTTATCCTCAAGGGCTTCAGAGACAGCCTTCCGAAAGAAGAGATACCGAAGAAAAAGATAATGGAGAGGCTCGAAAAGGGCTTCCAGAGCTACGGTTTCGTGCCAATCGACACACCGGTGCTGGAGTACACGTCCGTACTACTGGGTAAAGGCGGCGGAGAGACCGACAAGCAGGTATTCCACTTCATGGACAACGGAGGAAGGGAGGTTGCCATGCGCTTCGACCTCACAGTCCCCTTCGCACGCTTCATGGCGCTGCACTCTCCCGAGCTCGCCCTTCCCTTCAAACGCTATCATATAAACAAGGTATGGAGAGGGGAAAAGCCCCAGAAAGGCCGCTACAGGGAGTTCTTTCAGTGCGACTTCGACATCGTCGGCGTCGACAACACTACATCCGACTACGAGATATTGTCGATGATGAACCATTCCTTCTCGTCCCTCGGGATCGAAGGATATACCTTTCATCTCTCACACAGGGGTCTCTTCAACACATTCCTCGGGAAAATCGGCGTGAGGGATGACTCTGTAGAGATTCTGAGAGCCGTCGACAAGCTGAGAAAGATCGGAGAGGACGAGGTGAAAGCCATCCTCACCGAAATTACAGAGAGTGAGGAGAAAGCATCTCTTATACTCCGCTACATCACATCAGGCGAGAACTCATCATCATTCATGGAGACTCTCGAGAAGCTCGAAAGCCTCTCGGGAGGAGAGAACGAGAGCTCCGTTCGTCTCAGGGAGATCTACGCACTTCTCGAGGAAACGGGAATAGAGAAGCACTTCACACTTGACCCGTCGATTACACGCGGCCTCGATTACTATACGGGAATCGTCTACGAGACATTCCTCGAGGGGGCCGAGGCCATCGGAAGCGTGTGCTCGGGCGGACGCTACAACAACCTTGCGTCCCTCTATACGAAGGAGAACCTCCCCGGTGTCGGTTCCTCGATAGGGCTCGACAGACTCATCGCGGCCCTCGAGGAGCTTGAAAGCCCCCTTGTGAAGGAGACTGCCACGAGCGACGTGCTCATAATCCACACACCCGGTTTCCTCGCCGGAGCTGAAAGGACGGCATCAGAGCTGAGAGAAAAGGCAGTCAGGGCCGATGTCTATCTCATCACGGACGCAAAGATGAAGAGGGTCTACGACTACCTCGACAGGAACAGTATCCCCTACCTCCTCACTGTCGGAGAGACTATGACGCTGAGGGACCAGAGGACACGTGAGAGCGTCACTGTCGCGGACAGTGCAGAGATTATAGAGAAAATAAAAGCGTGATCGATTATACCACCCTCCCCGTATACCGGAGCCGGAAGGAGATCCTCTCGGCCCTCGAAAAGAACCAGGTCATCATCGTCGAAAGCCCGACAGGAAGCGGCAAGACGACCCAGATCCCCCTCATTCTCAATGAAGCGGGCTATGCGGATACGGGGATCATCGGGATAACACAGCCGCGGCGCATCGCTGCGGTGAGCGTAAGCGAATTCATCAAGAAGCAGATAGGAGACACAGCCTCCTTCTGCGGCTACACGATGCGCTTCCACGACACGACGGACAGCACGACAAGAATCAAGATAATGACCGACGGCATAATACTGCAGGAGGTGAAGGCCGACGCCCTCCTCTCCCGCTACTCCGTCATAATGGTCGACGAGGCACACGAGAGAAGCCTCAACATAGACTTCATCCTCGGACTTCTGAAGGAGATAATCCAGCGCCGGAGCGACCTCAAGGTCATAATATCGAGTGCGACGATAAACACATCCGTCTTCTCGCGCTTCTTCGACGGAGCTCCCGTCATCTCGATATCGGGAAGGCCGTTTCCCGTCGAAGTGGAATATATCCCGATGCGTCTCGACAGAGACCATGAGGATGCCTTCTACGAGAAGATAGCCTCCCTTGTTGCAGACGTACACAGGAGAGAGGACGGAGGAGACACACTCGTCTTCCTCCCCGGTGAAGCCGAAATAAAGATGTGCATCGAGAAGTTCTACTCGACTGACACAATCGACGTCTCCGATTACGAGATATATCCCCTCTACGGCCGGCTCAGCAAGGAGGAGCAGGACAGGGTCTTCATACCGACATCCGAGGGTAAGACGAAGGTCGTCGTATCGACAAACGTCGCGGAGACGTCGCTCACGATCGACGGCATAAGGACGGTCATCGACTCGGGATGGGCGAAGACGAACTTCTACAACCAGCGCAACTTCACATCCTCCCTTATCCCGACACTGGTGTCACGCTCGTCGGCGGACCAGAGAAAGGGACGTGCGGGAAGGACGGCGAGCGGTGTCTGCTACCGGCTCTACAGCGAGGAGGACTACAACCGCAGGAGGGAATTCAACGAGGAGGAGATCCTCCACTCCGACCTTGCGGAGGTCGTTCTCAGGATGTGCGAACTCGGAATCTACAACCCCACATCCTTCCCCTTCATCACAGAGCCAAAGAAGGAGGCCCTCCTCTCCGCAATAGAGACCCTTGAATACATAGGCGCCATCAGAAGTGACCTTCACCTAACTTCCATCGGAGAGATGATGATAAAGTTCCCCCTCCTTCCGAGGCTGGGGCGTGTCATAGTAGAGGCCGTCATGAACTACCCTGATGTGCTCGAAAGCGTCATAACGGCAGTGGCCTTCCTCTCGACGAAGACACCGTTCGTACTGCCGCAGGGCAAAGAGTATGTAGCACGCGAAGTGCATCATGCGATGGTCGACAACGACAACGGCGACTTTGCGGCATACCTTACGATGTACAGGAGCTACTCGTCCCTGAAGGACGAGAAGTCGAGAGAGAAGTTCTGCACCGGACATTTTCTGGACAAGCAGACGATGGACGAGATCGTCCACATCAAGGCACAGCTCGAGGACATCGTTTCAGATATGGGCGTTCCAATCACATCATCGCGCTTCAGCATGAAGGAATACCTCATATGCCTTGCCTCGGGTCTGAGACAGTACATATGCATCCGCACCGGCGGCTACTCCTATCATTCGGTGACGGCAAGCGAGATATATATTCATCCAGGTTCGTCCTGGTTCGATACAAGGCCCGATTTCATCCTCGCGGGCGAAATCGTGCAGACGAAGAAGATGTATGCGCGCTCTGTCTCCCCCCTCAGGCCCGAATGGATAAAATCCATCAGCCCGGAACTTCTGAAGGAGCTTCTCCATCCGCCTGTAAAGAAGGAAAAGGCAAAGAAGACTGTAGAGAGGGAAGACCGCTCGCTCGAAGCATTCAGAGTCAGCAGCGGCAGAATACAGTACATCGTTCCTCTCTCGAAGCTGAAGAAGGTGACGGACCGCTCGAAGAAGGAGATCTACCTCTCCTGCAACGGCGTCCTCTCGCGCCTTCCCATAAAGACGAAGCTCCTCGACAGGGAATACTCCCTCGTCGAGAGAAACGAGTCGATATCGAGGAAGAAGGCGAAGAGCCACTTCTCCGCATACGATGACGACAAGACGATAAAGCGCTATCTGAAAGACATGCTGAGGCCGTACAAGGCCGGAAAGTGTTTCGAGTACCTCTATCTTGAAGAGGATAACGATTCATACTTCATAAACGTGACGCCGAGCATAGAAAAGGCCGTCGCATCCTCAATCTACGCCCTCTCCTCCCTCCTGGAGTCAGTCGACAGGGAGAGAGTCGACATAAGAAAGAAGATATCGTCCTACCTTGCCGCCTACGAGAGAAGCGTCGAGGACAAGTGACAGCCCCGCTGTCAGATAACCTTCAGCGATTCCGGTTGCTCTGTGCATCTGGCGATGAGAACTTTGACTTTCGTCCTGTCATCCATTATTCTTTTCATGTGACAGACGAAGAAGGAGCTTTCTTCCTTCGTATTTCACAATACTTCAAGGGGAGACGCGGCATGAGTAACATCAATCCGGGCAACAAGGGATTTCAGGGGATTAATACCAGAAATTATGTAGACAAGACCATGCTGATAGATCTGGTCTCTCAGACCATCAACGGTGATAACAGACTGACATGTGTTTCAAGACCCCGTCGCTTCGGTAAGTCCTATGCCGCAAGAATGCTCTCTGCTTACTATGACGCAAGTTGTGACTCGCATCCCCTTTTCGATGACAAGAAGATAGCCTCCACAGAAGATTATGAGAAGCATATCAACAAATACAACGTCATCTATCTCGACATAACAGATTTTACTACGAAGGCTGCTTCCGAGAGAATTCCCTATATAGAAATTCCATCGATGATAATTAAGACACTGTCTGATGAACTGGATATGATGCTTGACCCTTCCATGCCGGGAAAAGATCTGACTGTAAAAATGGAAG
>CAVDOI010000062.1:0-12195 GCA_963610485.1 Lachnospiraceae bacterium | reverse complement strand
GATGGAAGATCTGATCAATGATGTGGTCAGGGATGATAGGATAGACATGGCAAAGAAGCTTATAGCTCTTGGGGACAGTTCTTTGAGTAATATTGCCTCAGCTCTGGATCTACCTCTGTCAACTGTTGAGGAACTGGCTTCTTCTATGGGGAAGAAGGACCCTGCGTGAGGTTTTTCTGAAGATATCTGTCCGGCCGGATTATCCTTCGAAGATCGAGCTCATATCTTAACTGTGATGATTTTTCCCCTGTACGGGAATGCGACGCTGACAGCCTCGAGAAGAAGCTCGTCATTTTCCGTGCCGCCGTACCGTCCGTCGCCTGTGATGGGGTGTCCGCTCCACGAAAGATGAGATCTTATCTGGTGGCGGAAGCCCTTTGTTATGACGCATTCGAAGGTGTCACGATCCGAAGTTCTCATTACCTTTGTCGTATAACTACCGCCCGAGATATGACGGCTCTTCGTGAGAACGGGCCTGACGGAGGCCCCCTTCTCCCCGTAGGGACGGAAGTATGATGTTATTTCAAGAGCATCCCCGGTGAATGTATATGGAAAGGGCTCGAAACCGGGAAGACCGTTCTCCCTTTCTGTCGTCGACGCAATATAGTGCTTGACGATATCTCCCTTCTTCTGAGCTTCGATGAGATTTTTATAAGTCTCATCGCTCAGGGCACAGATGACGATGCCGGAGGTGGGGGTGTCGAGGCGGTGTATGACACCTCCTTCCCATTCGTTCATGCCGTGGACATTACGCACTTCGGGATAACCGGCGGCGATTCTATTGAGGAGAGAATCCCCCTCGGGATTTCTCTTGAGGGGGACTGTCGGAAGACCTTTCTCCTTGTATACGGCGATAATGTCGCTGTTTTCGAATATGACCTCAGTCTTTCTTTCTTGCATAGAGCCTTATGAGGTACATGAGGATGTTGACGAAGTCGAGGTAGAGCTCGAGGGCGCCCAGAAGCGAAATCTTATTGAGTTCACTCTCGTTCATCATGTATCCGTAACTGTTGTTCATCTCAGTGACCTTCTTCGTGTCCCACGCCGTGAGAAGCGTGAAGATAAGAACACCGATGATGCTGATCATGAAGTCGACTCTGTCGGAGTGGAGGAACATGTTTATCATAGATACGATGATAAGGCCGATGAGCGCCATCATGAGCCAGCCGCCCCACCCTTTTATGGACCTCTTCGTGAAAGCTCCGTAGAGCGATGCGATTACGAAGACGACAGCTGTCGTTCCGAATGCGAGAGGAAGGATATTCGAACCCGCGTATGCATATACCACACTCGAAAGCATGATGCCGTTAATCGCCGAGTAGCCGTAGAAGAGGCCGAAAGCCGCTCCCTGGCTGAGCTTCTCGACACGGCCCGACAGTATGATGACGAATGCAAGTTCAGCAATTACAAGTGCAATGAGGAGTACCGGGTTTCCAAGAAAAGTCATCATGAGCTTCTCAGAGGAAGCCACAAGATAGGCCACGGCGCCTGTCAGGACGAGAGCCGATGCCATCCACAGATAAACCTTCTTGAGGAATACATATTCTCTGCTTGCTGCAGATGAAAGAATCGTGTTGTTGTCTGCCATAATCTAAATCTCCTTGGCTTATGTCACTAAAGATAACTGTATTCATGCAAAAAGGCCAACCTCCTGCATGAAATTCTTCAAATCTCCATCAGTTTTTAAAAGAATGTACAGGAGCCGGAACCCTTCCGCCGCGCCTTATGAAGTCGGCACAGGAATACTGGTTGACCTTCATAACGGGAGCACTTCCGAGAAGTCCCCCGAATTCGGCCCTGTCCCCTACATCCTTCCCGATGACAGGAATTACTCTCACTGCCGTCGTCTTCTGGTTTATCATACCGATTGCCATCTCGTCGGCTATGATACCGCTGATTGTCTCGCTCTCCGTCGAACCGGGAATGGCTATCATATCGAGACCGACGGAACAGACACATGTCATCGCCTCGAGTTTCTCGATTGAAAGAGAACCTTTTTCGGCAGCCTCTATCATGCCGTGGTCCTCACTGACCGGAATGAAGGCTCCCGAGAGTCCTCCGACATAGCTGGAGGCCATTATTCCGCCCTTCTTCACCTGGTCGTTGAGAAGAGCAAGGGCAAGCGTCGTCCCCGGGGCTCCGACTCTCTCGAGGCCCATGCTCTCGAGTATCTCGGCAATCGAATCGCCGACGGCGGGAGTCGGAGCAAGAGAAAGGTCGACTATGCCGTAGGGAACATCGAGTCTTCTCGAAGCCTCCAGGGCAACAAGCTGTCCGAGCCGGGTGACCTTGAACGCCGTCTTCTTTATCGTATCCGAGAGAATTCCGAAGTCCTTCCCCTTCACGCTCTGGAGGGCGTGGTTGATGACCCCCGGTCCCGATACCCCCACGTTGATCACCGCATCGGCTTCCGTAACGCCGTGGAATGCACCGGCCATGAAGGGATTGTCGTCGGGGGCGTTGCAGAAGACGACGAGCTTCGCGCATCCTATGCTGTCCCTGTCTCTGGTCTTTTCTGCCGTCTCCTTCACAATTTCACCCATCAGGGCCACCGCATCCATGTTGATTCCCGTCTTCGTCGAGGCAAGATTGACAGATGCACAGACGTGCTCTGTGACACTCAGAGCCTCGGGAATCGAGAGTATCAGCATCTTTTCGGCCGTCGTCATACCCTTTGCTGGAAGTGCCGAATAGCCTCCGAGGAAGTTCACTCCGACACTCTCGGCCGCCCTGTCGAGGGTCTTTGCTATTTCAACGAAATCGGAGGGGGTTTTGCATGCCGAAGCGCCGACGAGCGCTATCGGAGTCACGGAAATACGCTTGTTGACAATCGGAATCGCATATTCGCGCTCGATCTCCCTGCCGACCCTGACAAGGTTCTCCGCCAGCGTCGTTATCTTTCTGTAGATGTTGCCGCAGAGTACGGGAAGACTGTCGCTTATGCAGTCGAGGAGAGAGATGCCGAGGGTGATTGTCCTGACATCGAGGTTCTCCTTCTCTATCATCGTATTTGTTTCGATTACTTCGTTGATGTTTATCATATTCTCTGCATGCTCTCGAAGATCTCTTCTCTCTGAAGCTTGATGATCACACCTATGTCGCCGCCGAGCTTCTCGAGCTCGTTGGAGAGCACGAGATAGTCCCTGTCGGCCGAAGACGTGTCGACAATCATCATCATGTTGAAGAATCCCTGTACGATCGACTGTGTTATATCCTCGATATTGACGTTCGCACTGTAGAGGTACGCCGTCACCCTTGCGATGATTCCCACCTGGTCCTTCCCAACCACTGTAATTATGGATTTGCTCTTTGACATATTAATCCTCAACGGAAGTGTAGCCCATGATAGAGTCAGAATTCAACATGAGAGATGATAATTGTATCTTTCATCCCCTTCCGATCAGGTTATAATGACTCCATGAAAAAGACATTGAAGAACATTCTGAAGGCTCTCCTTCTCATCGCCGCCGCTCTTGTCGTCGTCGCACTCGCCTATGCCCTGTACGTCATAATCTCGTACTCCAGGATAGATGACGAGACAGAACTCGAGGTCGCCAACAACACGACGCTCACCCTCCGGGACAACAAGGAATACACGATCGTCACATACAACGTCGGCTTCGGAGCATACTCTCCCACGTACTCCTTCTTTATGGATACTTCAACCTGGAAGAACGGGAACGTCACGACGGGCATCTACGGCAAGGGCCTCAGCAGAGAGGATGTCGTGAACAATACGGCAGGCTCGGCCGGGGTACTGAGAGACCTTGATGCCGACTTTGTGCTCCTCCAGGAGGTCGATACACCATCCACACGCTCCTACGGCGTCGACATGAAGAGCTACTACGAGAAGACGTTCCCGGAAATGTGCTCCACATTCGCCGTGAACTTCCACTCCTCATGGCTCAACCTCCCCCTTCTCGATCCCCACGGAGTTGCAAATGCCGGCCTTCTGACACTCTCCTACTACAGGTGCACCGGGGCGGAGAGAATAAGTTACCCCGTCTCCGACAGCGTGACGAAGGTCGCGGACCTCGACCGCTGCTTCTCCATCCAGCGCTACAGTGTGAAGAACGGAAAGGAACTCGTCGTCATCAACAGCCATATGTCGGCATATGACGAAGGCGGCGTCATAAGGACACAGCAGCTGAAGATGCTCGTCGGCTACATGGAGGAGGAATACGGGAAGGGCAACTACGTCATCGTCGGAGGAGACTTCAACCATGCACTGGGAGAGGAGTATGTCTCCGCATTCCCGAGCGAGATGGTGAAACCCGACTGGGTCAACATCCTCAACGACGAGGATCTGCCATCCTCGTTCAGAATCGTGAAACCCTCGACGGGATTTTCATATGCAACATGCCGCACCGCCGACATCCCGTACACGAAGGGCGTGAGCTACGAGACAGTCGTCGACGGATTTCTCGTCAGCGACAACATCGAGGCTGAAAGCGAGGTTATCGACACGGGCTATGCATGGTCGGACCATCAGCCTGTATTGATGAAATTCACGCTCAGATAGACAAAAGAGATTCCCCTTCCGGCGACAACGGGAGGGGAATAAAATAACAGCCTCGGCTGTGATTTCCTCTTTCCGAGGGGAAAAGAAATCCCCTCTCCCGTATTCTTAAGCGGAGAAGGGAGTGAAGAAAAGACGGACAGGGGCAAAATCCACAATAGGCCACACTTCTGTCACATCATCTCTACAAACTTCGCATATTATTCATATTTACCGTACTTTCCGTACCTGCCGTACTTTCCGTATCTGCCGTAACCCGAGCCCTTCGTTCTGACGCCGTTGAGCACGACGCCGAGAGTCTTGCCCCCTATGCGTTCGATCGCCTTGAGGGTATCGCGCAACATGAACCTGGTTGTGACGTCGGCCTTGACCACGATGACGTAGCCGTCGATATGAGGAGCAAGCACCAGCACATCCGATACGATTCCGATCGGTGCTCCGTCGATTATTATGTAATCGTAGTCTTCCTTCGCCGTCTCGAGAAACTGAGTCATCCTCTCGCTGTTCAGAAGTTCGGAGGGATTGGGCGGTCTCTTTCCCGCAACTATCATGTCGAGCTTCTCGTTTCCCCCGAAATGCTGGATGAAGGACCGGATGCCCTCTTCGTCGATATCACCCGAAGCAAGGAGGGAGGCAAGCCCGGGGCCCTTCCTGAGTCCCAGATCCCCGGCGATGTGGCTCGCCCTCATGTCGGCATCGATATAGAGCACCTTCATCTCTGAAGCCGCGATGTCGAGTGCGAGATTGACAGACGTACTCGATTTACCCTCATGTGCAATCGAGGATGTGACACAGATGATCTTGCATCCCGAATGGGGACATACGAACTGCAGGTTGGCCCTCAGCGTCTTATATGCCTCGACGACGCCGAAGGGAGACTTCGAGTCGACGATATTCAGTCTTTCCTGGGTTTTCTTCTTCTCGGCCATCGCTTACTCCTCCTCTTCCCAGTCGTCGTCATCATCGCCGCCGCCGGCATTCTCTTCTTCGTCCCTCTTCTTCAAAACGGGATCATCCTTCGGCGCCGTCTTGATCTCCCTCTCCCCTCTGAAGACGGGAATGACACCGATTATCGGAGTATCCCTGAACTCCTCCGTTATGTCGTCCTCACTGTGTATACGGGTATCGAGAAGGGAGAATACGACTATGATTGCGCAGATGAAGACGAAGCCCAGAAGTCCCCCGAGCGCCGTATTCTTGACGATGCTGGGAGAGGAAGGCTTTGTCGGAAGCGTGGCAGTATCGATTATCTCGACGGCTCCCGCCTTGACGACACGGATGATCTCGTCGGGAAGGAAGTAGAGAATGGCGTCGTTGATGAATTTTGCGACATATGGATCTGTCGCAGTCACGACTATCTGGAACGACTCGGTGTTGTTGATCGACGATGCCGAGAGCATCTTCTTTATCCTCTCGGGGGTGTAGGCCTCACTTCCGAGGTATTCGAAGCCCTCCTGCCCCTGATGCTCGGTTATCGTGGTGCATACCTGGTCGAGGACGGAGTTCGATTCCAGTATTACTATATATGTATTGACAAGAATCTTCGACGTCGAGATGTCGGACGACGAGACCTGCCCCGTCGTACTCTTCTCCGTGGAGTTGAATACATAGAGCTTGCTCACCGACTCATACTCGGGAGAGACGAAATACTTTGTATATCCGAACGCGATGAGCGCGAAGAGAACTGTCACCAGAATTATAAGCCACAGCTTCCTGATCAAGACCAGAGCCAGCTTCACAAGATCTATTTCCTGCGGTTGTCTGTTATCCATCGAGACGTGATCCCCTTTCCAAAACTAGAGCTAATTCTAAAGGTGCGGGGGTTCTCTGTCTACAGCAAAAACTTTGGAAAAGCTATTGACGAACGGAATTGAAAACGTTTATTGTCTTTCTGTTGCGGCAAGGTAGCTCAGTTGGTAGAGCAACCGGCTCATATCCGGTCGGTCACAGGTCCGAGTCCTGTCCTTGCTATCATCCGATTCTGACGAATCGGATTTTTTATTGCTTCTCCACCGTTTTTTCATCGATAAATACAGCTATATGTCAAAAATAAAGCTTTTAAAGTCAAAAACAACTGAAATATCCCTTTTTTATTTTCGTTCTTCTGCTATTATTGTTGGAAAAACATGTGTTATTACCAACAGTAATTTTTAATTGCTGAATGTAAAGGACTTAGAAAAATGAAGAAGAATCTGACAATCAAAGAGTACGTTTATGTGGCAAGCATGCTGTTCGGCCTTTTCTTCGGGGCCGGCAATCTCATATTCCCCGTCCATATGGGGCAGGAGGCAGGTAGTGCATTTCTTCCCGCGACGCTGGGTTTCCTCGTCACAGGAGTGGGTCTTCCGCTTCTGGGTGTCGCCGCACTGGGCATGAGCCGTTCGACGGGACTGTACGACCTCTCGAGCAAGGTCAACCCCTTCTTCGCCATCTTCTTCACATGCGCCCTCTATCTCTCGATAGGTCCCTTCTTCGCCATCCCGAGATGTGCAACCACTTCCTTCACTGTCGGCATTGAACACATACTCCCGGACGGGGCCGACAATCAGCTTTTTCTCCTGATATTCTCGTCGCTCTTCTTCATAGCGGCCCTTCTCTTCTCCCTCTACCCGGGAAAGATCCTCACATGGGTGGGAAAGATCCTCAATCCTGCATTCCTTCTCTTCCTCTTCATCCTCGTCATAGTCGCGGTCCTCAATCCGTCGGCGTCCGTGAGTGAAGTCGAAGTTGCCGAAAGCTACCAGAAGAGCCCGTTCTTCAAGGGTTTCATAGAAGGCTACAACACGATGGATGCACTTGCCTCCCTGGCATTCGGCATCATCGTCGTCGACGTCATTAAAAGTCTCGGCGTCGAAAAAGAGGGAGACGTTGCAAAGAACACAGTCCTTGCAGGAGTCTTCAGCTGCCTTCTCATGGCCCTTATCTACTTTGCAACGACACTCGTCGGGGTTCAGTCGAGGGGCCTCTTCGCCGTCAGCGCCAACGGCGGTATCGCCCTCGCCGAGATCGCACACCACTACCTCGGCACGGCCGGTTTCTATATCCTCGCAATAACGGTCACGCTGGCATGCCTCAAGACGAGCGTGGGACTCATAACCTCATGTTCGGAGACATTCTCCGCACTCTTCAAAAAAGGGCCGGGCTACAGGGCATGGGTCTTCATCTTCACCGCATTCTCGTTCCTTGTGTCGAACATAGGGCTGAGCAACATAATCTCGATAAGCCTTCCCGTCCTCATGTTCCTCTACCCCTTCACAATCACCCTGCCCGTACTCGCACTATGCGGCCGTCTCTTCGATAATGACAGGGTCGTCTACAACTGTGTCATGGCGTGCACGACAGTGGGATGCATCTACGACGCCCTTGCGACGCTTCCGTCCTCCATGCAGTCGCTTCCCGTCATCAGCCGCATCATCGCTCTTCTCGGAAACCTTCCCTTCTCCTCCATAGGTCTGGGCTGGGTCTGCCCCGCCCTTCTCGGCCTGGCAGTCGGAATCGTGATACATATCATAAGAAGAAAGAGAGTACAGACGGTATAAAGAGAGCGGGAGCGGCAAGCTCCCCCTCTCTTTCATCAGACGTCCTGAAAACAGGATCAGTCTAAAAAGCCCTCGAACATCTCTCCTCTCTCGCAGCAGCGGCAGAATATCCCGCTGGGGATTCTTGAGAGTGCATATTCCTTCAGCAGATTGATGTCGTTGTTGTTCTCGCTGACATGAATGAAGTAGATCTGGTCGCCGAAGGAGGAGACCGAAAGCGCAAAGGCGACGGCGTCCCTGTTCGAAAGGTGTCCGTAAGGTCCCCTGACCCTCTCCTTCAACCAGGCAGGATATGTCCCCGAAAGAAGCATGTCCTCATCATAGTTGGCCTCTATGAACTTCACACGGCATCCTCTGGCATATCCGTAGGCCTCTTCCGGAACAAGGCCGGTATCTGTCATGAGGAATATCGAATCTTCCCCCCTTCTGATAAGGTAGCCGCAGGATCCGGGGGAGTCATGGGATGTATGGAAAGGCGTGACGGAGAACGCCCCGGCTTCGACAGTCTCTCCCCACTTCATCATCTTCACGCCCTCACTCTCCATCTTCTGCTTCGCCATCTCACTCTTTCCGTTGTGCCATGCCGTCTCGCTGACATAGACAGTCTTCCCCGTACGGCGCTGGAAGACCCCGACGCCCTTTGCATGATCGGGGTGCAGGTGCGTCAGGAACATGGCCTCCACACTCGAGGGTTCTATACCGTGTTCGCTCATGCCGTTGTAAAGTTTCGTGTATGTGACACCGCAGTCGATTACGATGCTCTTCTCTCCGTCGTGGAAGATGTAGCAGTTGCCGCAGCTTCCCGTCGTAAGGACAACATAGTGGATCACGGCCGGCATCCTTCGAGGAACTCTTCGTCGAAGCCGAAAGCGACTTTCCCTCCGAAGCGGAGTATCGGGTTGACGAGGAGCTCCTGGTGCTCCTCCACTTCCTCCCCGGGGGAGTATTCACGCCACTCGTAGCCGTTCTTTCTGTAGAAGGCGGAGGAGGTATCTACGGGATTGCCGTGGGAGAGGATGGAATCGAGTTCCCGCTTCGAAAGCTTATACTCCTTTGTATTCACTTCCTGGAACGGGATACGGCGTTCCTTTGCGTATCTCACCGCCTTCCGGTATTCCGGACTCTCTTTTGTTCCTATTATCTGAAGCATGGAAAAAGAATAGTACAGGCACACCTTTTTGGGAATATGCACCTTGACGGGAGAGAGAGGAAAGAGAGAATATAAACGGAAATAGTTTTAGGAGATTTCATAATGAAGGAAAGAATCAAAGCACTCCTCATGCACAAGCCCGGAGACGAAAAGGTAACTGCTGAGGGCTGGGTGAGAACGAAGCGTGACAGCAAGAACGTCTGCTTCCTGGATGTCAATGACGGTTCCTCTCTCAAGGGACTGCAGCTTGTCGTGGACAAGGCGGCCTTCAATAATGACAATCTCCTCGACAGGATATCGACAGGTGCTGCAGTATCTGCAGAAGGAAGAATCGTCGAGTCGATGGGCGGCAGCCAGAAAGTCGAGATGGCGGTGGATACCCTCACGCTCGTCGGGGAATGCCCCAACGACTACCCTCTCCAGAAGAAGAGGCACACAGTGGAGTTTCTGAGGGAACAGGCATACCTGAGACCGCGCACGAACCTCTTCGGCGCCGTCACAAGAGTGAGAAACACGATGGCCTATGCCGTTCACCGCTTCTTCCAGGAGAACGGGTTCGTCTATGTCAACACACCTCTCATCACGGCATCGGACTGCGAGGGTGCGGGTGAACAGTTCCAGGTAACCACACTGGATCTCAACAACGTTCCGAAGACTCCCGATGGAAAGGTCGACTACTCGAAGGACTTCTTCGGCAAGCTTGCAAACCTCACCGTCTCGGGTCAGCTCGAAGGCGAAACATATGCAATGGCGATGAAGAACATCTACACATTCGGCCCGACATTCCGTGCCGAGGAGAGCAACACTTCACGCCACCTTGCCGAATTCTGGATGATAGAGCCCGAAATGGCATTCTGCGACCTCGACGGCGACATGGACTGTGCACAGGCGTTTTTAAAGTATATCTTCAGGGCCGTCCTCGAAGAGAATGCCGAGGATATGGCATTCTTCGAGAACTTCGTCCTCAAGGGACTCATCGAGTCTCTCGAGCATGTCATCAACTCACCTTTCGAGCACATGACATACACCGAGGCGATAGCACTCCTCGAGAAGCACAACGAAAAGTTCGAGTTCCCCGTCGAATGGGGTTCCGATATAGCATCCGAGCATGAGAGGTACCTCACCGAGGTCATCGCAAAGCGCCCCGTCATCGTCACCGACTATCCCAAGGAGATAAAGAGCTTCTACATGAAGCAGAACGACGACGGAAAGACCGTGAGGGGCATGGACGTCCTTGCTCCGAGACTGGGTGAGATCATCGGCGGAAGCGAAAGGGAGAGCGACTACGAGAAGCTCGAGACAAGAATGAAGGAGCTCGGCATGGATATGTCTCCATACTGGTGGTACATGAACCTCCGCAGATACGGAACAGCCCCGCATGCAGGCTTCGGACTGGGATTCGAACGTGCCGTGAGATACGTCACAGGCGTCGAGAACATCCGCGACGTCATCCCCTATCCGCGAGCTGTCGGAACATGCGAGTATTGATTCAAGCGGCCCTCAGTCAGGGCCGTTTCTATTGATGGGAACAAACTGTATATATCGGCAAAAACAGGCAGAATTGCCGATATGTATACAGGACCAGTACGCAAAACTGCTGTAAGTATGCAGATTATTTTCCGGAATGATCCGAATAAGGGTTTTCCTCCCTTACGAACGAAGAAACAAGAGTGTCAAATGCAGAAGAAAAAGCGTTGATGTCCGCCGTCGTCATCCTTCTCGTCTTCTCGCTCTGGATTCCCATTTCCCTGAGCTCTGTATAGAAGTTGCGGGAAGAGAGTCTCTCCCCCACATTATCTGATGTATATATATGTCCCCTGTCATCGATGACACAGAATCCGAGAGAGCAGAGCCTCGACGAAAGCGGGATATCATGGGTGATGCAGAAGCCCGGAAGAGATGCTATCTCGACGATCCTGTCGTCGGCACTGTTCATCCCGGAGGCTACTATCTCCTGTGATATCCGGCTCCTTATCTTCCTCAGTTCCGCCTTGTCGGTAATCCCCTTCTCCCTAGCCTCCTCTCTGAGGGCGTGGGTATGGGATTCTACCGCATCCCTCACGGCGGGAATCACCCTGTCGGATACGAAGACGGCCTCTCCGAGAAATGCGCTCTCCTTCACAAGCCTCTTAAGGACGATGGAGAGTAATTCCCTTGGAAACGAATCGGCATCTACGTAAACATTGAACATGGCAGTATTATCGTAAGAACATAAGATAAATACAACCGCTGAACCCGGACACACAAACCATATTCCTATTACCCCGGGGAGGAAGTCCTGCATCATGATATCCTGCAGCAGGAGGAGGACCCGACTTGCCGGGGAGCGCCCCGTATTATCAGAACAGCAGGGAAGAAATGTGAAATCCGACCGGGAAAGCGACACCTTTGCCGGTTATTCACAAAACAATCACCCCGACAATGACTGATATCCCGAGAACCGCCGACATCACAATAAGGGGACGGCTACAGGAGAAAGACTTCGACACGAGCCATAAAATATGCCGCGTCGACAAAGAGAAGAAGGCGGATGATATCACACCACCCGCCTTCATGTTACTCATTGAAGAGTTACTTCCTTTCCAGGGGCATAACCTCGAACCCGAGGAAGCCTCCGATTGCAATACTGTCATTACCGGTAGCAAATACAAGCCAGCTCTGGAACGTTGACTCCTGTTTGCCGATTGCACTCATTTCCTCATTATTAACAAAGGAGACAAGTTTATCGACTTTTCCTCCTTCATAAGGATAAGGCTGAACTTCGTAGTTGCCGCTTGTGTCTATTTTCGCAACAGTTCCTCCGTCCCCGGTAACATTTCTATGGAGAATTCTGTGATCGTCGTAGGTGTCATCGCCGAAGGTTACATTCACCTTCCAGTTGGAGTACTCCCCATTCCAGATACCTTTGACTGTTTCCGCCGGAGTCGATCTGTTCAGCTGATAACTATCGCTCATGGTAGACGCAAGCAAGCGTTCTCCGTCTGCAC
>CAVDOI010000061.1:0-12322 GCA_963610485.1 Lachnospiraceae bacterium | reverse complement strand
TGTAAGTTCACTCTCTGCTGGCTTTTGTGCTGAATTTTCGACCAAATCTACAGATGAGTATGCGGGGCTGAACGATTTCTGCTTCTCCGGACATGAGGCCGAGATTGAAGAGGAGGCGGCGTGGCAGAAAGGCTCAAAACAGGATTATTCCCGTACTTGCCGTCTGACCTTCCGTGCCGCTGACAGGAACTTTCTCGTAAAGAATCTGGAAGACAAGCTCAAGAAGAATCCTTTTCTCAAGGTTGACGATATTGTCAACTTCCCATAAATTAGGCACTAAAGGCATTTCGGCCTGAGAATCGAGGGGGTGTTACGACTTATTTCCCGGGCATTTCAAGAAGACCATCGTCTCTTCAAAACTCCGTTTTCCCTGCATGAATTCAGTCTTGATTATGTCCGCCTGGTAGTCTTTCCTGTTGTCTACAAGTTTCTGTAACTGATCCTCGAGTTTCTTCAGTTTCTCCTGTGTCGTGATTATCTGGTCCTGGACCTTCTTGATCTGGTTGTCGTAAGTTTCCATGCTCTTAACACGTGCCATTGCTATCATCCTCCTCTTCATCGAAATCGTTCGTATCATCGGCTGGTACGTCGGAGGGAACGCTTTTAAGAATATTCCTTATTTCAGTGGCTTTCGCCCTCACGTCAACTTCGGTCAGTCCGAAAGAGGAGAGTATGGTCTTCTGGTTCCTTGTTACGGCATGATCCAGCATATATCTCTCATTTGACAGTTTTACCGATTCAATCTTTTCGAGCTCTTTAATCGCTGCAGGAACAGTCATGAAGTTATCCTTAATATTCTTGTTGAGGACCGCTTCCCTCAAGAGGGTGAATATCCTGTTGCGGATGATGAGTGCTATGAACTCGACGAATATCTTTGCTCTGGTAGAATCAGATGAATAGACACGCTCACTTCTTGCTCCGAGGAATGTCTTGTCAGTCCTGAACAGTTTTTCGGAAACATCCCGGCTCTTGTATCTGAAGAGAGCTTCTTTCGCCGGCATGTCGTCACTTGTAACAATGGCGGTGTATCCCATGAGCTGTGTCGTCTCATCTATCGCCTCATTTTTCTGTCTGGCAAACAGAACCTTTCCATCCTTGTCCTTTACTATGTTGAAATAAGTCCTGGAAAATTCTGTTTCTGTGTAAACCTGACCGACAGCTTTCGTGTTCAGAAACTTATCGAGTTCGTTGATGGCATTGAGAAACCTGCTTTTTTCATTTGCCGCCCTGAATCCATTATAATATAAGTGTATGTATGAGTTATAACTGTCGGAAGTAAAGAGCTTCATCTCGACGGTAAACCCATATGTTTCATACTGCGAAATGTAATATGCGTTCTTATCTTCGAAGGTTCCCATGTATTCTTTGATGATGGAGGCTATCAGTTTCTTCTGCCCCTTGATCATCGCCAGGTACGAGAAGCCGTTGCTGACAATGTATTCAAGACACTCCTTTGTAAAATATCCCCTGTCAATAATCACCCCCATATTGCTGTAGCCGAAGCCTCGGGCTCTGTCGATTGTGTATCTGAGCTGGGCAACATCAGGAATGGAACCGGGGTAACACTCATAGAAAAGGGGAATACTGTTGCTCTGATCATATGCAATCGAGAAGTTGAAGATGGGAAGCCCCTTGTCATCTTTGCTGTGTCCGAACTCCGCTATGTCTAAGTCTCCCGCCTGCGTGTTCTTGTTCGTGGAATCATAAGAGAAGTATATCTTCTGTGTCTTATCCATCTTATCATTCCATTTGTTCAGAACTTTCTGTATGTCAGAGGCATCAAGATTCTGAAAGAAACGTGAGACGGTACTGTCGCTGTACATGCGCATGCCCGGAGTGAAGAGCGCATGATTATAGTTGTAGTCGGGGTAATACTGGGCGGCATTATCCTCCGACACTATGCAGTATGCAGCAAGGTCCAGAACAAGATCCGCATTCTCCCTCAGCATCTCCCTTAGGATGCGGTCCAGTCCAAGTTCCTTGATTACCTTCTCTATTACTATGTACGATCCTATCTTCAAACAGGAACTTCTCCTGCTCTCCTCCCTCATCTCCGGAATCGCAACATCTGGAAAGTGCATAAAGAAGCTCTCGTTTGGATGCATCTTGTTCTCGTCTTCCTCTGCCACTTTCCCGATAGTGACTCTCTCGGGTTTTGTATACTGTTTATCCGAAAAATACGTCCTTCCTGTCTCCAGCTGGATAAAGACCTTTCCGCTCTGTTTCTTCCTGACAATCTTCCCTTGAACTGACGGAACATCGACTAAAAACTCATAGTAAGACATGGTTTCTCCTTTAGTGCCTAATAGGTACTAAAAATAATGAGAAAAGTCAATCCCCTGACGCAAGAAAAAAGTCCGGATTTTCTTGTTTTTCCGGACTTTATTTGAAGCACTGTGTTTGAAAAGTCGATTTAGTGCCTATTTTGTGCAAAGTTAACAATATAACGGTATCTTTACTGTCTTCGCAGTTTCCGCTATGTGCATCAGAAGCTTCAACGCTACACTAGAACGGAATCCTCGCAACGAGATTAAGCAGAGCCCCCATAAGATACTGCGTCATGAAGTAGAAGACCACGACAAGCGCAAGTGATATTCCGACAGCGGCCTTCTCGCTGAGGAAGTGACGCTTCGAGAACGAACGTACGAAGTTGACGACGGAGTCTGCGGCGGATCCTATCTGCCAGTACTGGGCGCGGCGCGCTGGGTCACGCGAAAAAGCGCCGATGAGTCTGAAGACCAGGGCGAAGAAGAGTATCCAGAAGAATATGCTGAGGCCGTAGTTCCAGAGTGCGACGAGGAAGAGATAGAGTACGGAGGCAAGCGTGAGACGGCCGTAGATGCCGAATATCTCGAGAATGCCCTCGAATATATACAGGACCCCCACAGCAAGCAGTGGTGAGAAGTCCAGCCTCCCGATAGTCGACGTCCGGCCTTTGAAGAGCTTCAGGTACGGGTCGACGAGGCGTCCCATCCAGTAGACGAAGGAAGAGCGTGAGGGGTACTGGACGAACCAGGAGAAGATGATTCTCACCCATATGAGAATCGTGTATGCACTGAGAACCCTCGCAAGATACAGAGAGAGTCTCATCAGGATATCTAGATAGAGCATTGGCGCCTCCCTGTATAAAGTTAATTAACCCACATCTTGGTGACAACATCCAGAGAGGTGACGGATGTGTAGAGATTGTGTGAATATTCCACACTTTCCGTGCTCTTGAGCTGGAGTTCCTCTCCCTCAATGCCGTCGATAGAGAGGTAGACGGGTGTCTTTCCCTCGTTCTCGAGCAGCACACGCCTCAGTCCCTCGAGCCCATCCTTTGTGATCGGGGCGGAAGAAGAGAGCCTGATATGCACTTTTTCTACTGCGATGGGCTCCAGTTCCTTCGGTGACACGATATCGTTGATTATGAACGACATCTTCCCGTCCTTGCGGTCGAACTTGCCCTTGAAGCCGTAGATGCCGTCGGCCTCGGCTCTGCCTCCCAGAGTCTCGTAGGATTTGGGGAAGATCACGGCTTCGGTATCTCCGTCGCGGGTCTGTATCGTGAGGAACGCAAGTTTGCTGTTATTGCCCTTCTTCGAAAGCACCGTCCTCATTGCGATGACCTGTCCGATGATCTGGGTCTCGCTGTTCCAGGGAACCGTGTCGAGGTCAGAGAGGTTCACTGTCATGCACTCCTCGATCTCCTTATTGTAGGTGTCAAGGGGATGTCCCGAGATGTAGAAACCGAGAAGGTCCTTCTCCATCTTGAGCTTTTCCATGTGCGGGAACGGCGGGACGTCCTTCATCTCGAAGGTGTTCATCATCGTCTCCTCCTCGCCGAAGAGGGAGAGCTGCCCGAATGCAGACTGGCTCTTCTGCGCCTTGTCGAACCTGAGTGCGTCATCGAGGTTGGCAAGAAGCACGGCCCTGTCGACTCCCAGTTCGTCGAAGCATCCCGTCTTTATGAGACACTCGAGAAGTCTGGAGTTGAGGGAGTTCTCGCCCTGCCTCGAGAGGAAGTCCATGAACGACTTGTACGGTCCGTTCTTCCGTCTTTCGCTTATGATGGAGTCGACGATGTTGGCGCCGACGTTCTTTATGGCGGCAAGGCCGTAGATTATGTCGCCGTTGTCGACGGAGAACTGGGTCTCCGAGCGGTTTATCGAGGGCGGAACGACCTTTATGCCGTACTTCGGAGCAAGATTCAGATATTCCTTGAACTTGTCCGGACTGTTCATTTCGTTGGTCAGGTTTGCTGCGAGGAACTCGGTGTTGTAGTTGGCCTTGAGGAACGCCGTCTGATAGGCGACAATAGAGTAGGCGACTGCATGGGACTTGTTGAAGCCGTAGCCGGCAAAGGGCTTGAGGTATTCGAATATCTCGACGGCATGTTCCTTCGTGTGTCCCTTCTCCATTGCCTTGCGGATGAACTTGTCTAATTCCTTCTCGAGTGCCTCGACCTTCTTCTTACCCATGATACGTCTCAGGATGTCGGCTTCTCCGAGGGTGTAGCCTGCGATGATCTGCGCAGTCTGCATGACCTGTTCCTGGTAGACGATGACGCCGTATGTCGTCTTGAGGATGGGCTCGAGTGCCGGGTCTGCGTATGTGATGGGCGTTATGCCGAGCTTGGAGTTGATGTACTTATCGATGAACTGCATCGGGCCCGGGCGGTAGAGGGCGTTCAGGGCGACAAGGTCTTCGATGCTGTCGGGCTTTGCACGCTTGAGAATCTCCTGCATGCCGCTCGATTCGAACTGGAAGACGTACGACGAGTCTCCGCGCCTCAGCATATTGAATGTGTTCTGGTCGTCCGTCGGAATCTTGTTGAGGTCGAATCCCGGCTCGCGCTTGTGGATGAGGTCCACCGCATGCTTTAAGAGGGTGAGAGTCTTGAGGCCGAGGAAGTCCATCTTGACAAGTCCGCATTCCTCGATCTGGAGCATTGTATACTGGCTCGCAAGTCCACCCGTCTTCTGATCGGGGACGCAGAGGGGGACATATCTGTCGAGGGGCTCGCGGCCGATGACGACGCCGGCGGCATGGAGTGATGTGTGTCTGTTGAGGCCGTCGAGTCTGATTGCTGTGTCGAAGAGCTCTTCGTAGACACCGCCTCTGTCCCTTATCTCCTGGAGTTTCGGTTCAGCCTTGAGGGCGTCCGTCACATGCATATGCTTCACTCCCGGGATTTCATCGGGAACGAGGGAAGTTATCTTGTTCGATTCATCGAACGGGATGTCGAGAACCCTCGCAACATCCTTGAGGACGGCCTTCGGCTTGAGGGTTCCGAATGTGACGATCTGTCCTACGGAGTCATGGCCGTAGTGTTCGGTGACGTAGTCGATGACCTCCCCGCGGCGCTCGAAGCAGAAGTCGACATCGAAGTCGGGAAGCGAGACACGCTCCGGGTTGAGGAACCTTTCGAAGAGAAGGTTGTATTTTATCGGGTCGACATCCGTGATCGTCGTCGTGTATGCCACGAGGCTTCCCGCTCCGCTTCCTCTTCCCGGTCCTACCGGGATATCGTGGGTCTTGGCCCAGTGTATGTAGTCACGCACGATCAGAAAGTATGCGGGGAAGTCCATCTTTATGATGATGTCGAGTTCGTGCTGGAGTCTCTCCCTGAGCCTCTCGAGCTCTTCTCCCTCCGCATCGGGATAACGCATTTTGAGGCCTTCGTATGAGAGTGCGGTAAGGTATTCGGCGTCGTTCTTGTACTGGGGTGGTATCTGGCACTTGGGGAGGATGGGTCCGGGGAAGTTTATCTCGAGATGGCACCTTCCGGCAACCTTTGCCGTGTTCTCCACCGCCTCGGGACACCACGAGAAGAGCTCTTCCATCTCCTCGGGAGTGCGGAAGTAGAATTCTCCTTCCTTGTACCTCAGTCTCTCCTTATCCGTCTTCTTCGCCTGCGTTCCGATGCAGATGAGCGTGTCATGTGCATTTGAGTCCGATTTGTCGATGTAGTGGATGTCGTTCGTGCATACGAGCTCAACGTCCATCTCCTTTGCAAGTTCCGGGAGGGTCTTCAGAACAATCTTGTCTTCATCCAGTCCGTGGTCCTGCAGCTCGAGGTAGTACCTGTCGCCGAATACGGATTTGAACCACCCGATTCTCCTCTTCGCCTCTTCGATGTTGTTCTGGATGATGAGGCGGGGTATTTCTCCGGCAAGGCATGCAGAGAGGCAGATCAAATCCTCGCTGTGTGAGGCGAGGGATTCGTCGTCGATTCTGGGCTTGTAGTAGTAGCCTTCCTTCCATGCGATGGAGTTGAGCTCCATGAGATTGTGGTAGCCCTTGTCAGACATTGCGATGAGTATGAGGTGGAAATACTTGGAGGTGCTGTCCTTCACATGGCGGTCATGGGTGTAGTAGAACTCGCAGCCTACGAGGGGGTTGATGCCGTTGGCCCGGCATTCCTTGTAGAACGTGACGGCCCCGTACATGTTGCCGTGGTCTGTTATGGCGAGGGCCTTCATCCCCGTTTCCTTGCATTTCGCTATATATTTCGGAATCGATGCCGCCCCGTCCAGGAGCGAGAAGTCCGTATGGTTGTGCAGGTGTACAAAGTTGCTCAATTAATACCTTCCTTCTGGTCGCCTTCGAAAGTAGCGGGAGCCAGGACCTTGGTGTTGATGGTGTTCATCAGGTCTTCGATGATGTAGTTCAGCCTTGCCTTCTGGAGCCTTGTGATACCCGGAGTGACGGAGTTCACGAAGGTGTATGTAATCTGCAGGAACTGGCTCAGCTCCTGTCCTCCGATGGGAAAGTGCATCTGCGTGAGGACGTTATCGAGGTCCTTGGAGTAGACGATGCCCTGCATGGGGAACGTTATTGCGATATGGGGGTTGCTGAGAGTCTCCTGTTCTTCGGCGGCCGTGAATGCGACGGCGACGGTGTTCTCGATGTCGTCGACATAGCTTCCCTCCTCCCTGAAGTAGGAGTAGTCGGAGGATGCGAGGAGAACCCTCACACGTGTGATCACGGCTCTCTGCGGCAGTGTTATCTGGCCGTTCTTGAGGACATTCACCAATTGTGATATCGGGGTCCATTTCGATTTTACGATCTTGCGCCTGAGTGTCCTCACTTCGGCATTGGCTCCGAGGGTGATGAGTGTCCCGGGAAGCGTCGTCATCGGTGCTGTCGTCGCTATTGCGCCCCCGATTGTCGCCCGGCCCGTTAAAAGCGGGCTTCCGATGGCTTCGATGTTCCGGGTGAGAATCTGGGGGATGAATATCCTGTGGTCCTTGAGGATGGAGTTGAGGGAGACCATCGAGCCGATCTCTATCATCCTGTCGTTTCTCGATATCTTCTTGAGTTCCTCGATTGAATCGAGGTAGACGACCTCCGGGTTTGTCTCCCTGGAGGGATAGTTCTTGTCCCTGCTCATTATCGCGGTTCCGCCTGCCCAGATCTTCGCGTTCGGGTAGCGCAGAGCTGTCTGGCTGTATTCGGAGAGGGTTGCCGGTATGTGGATCGAGGGGGAGTTAAGACCTTCGTACATTTCTCTTTCTCCTTATTTCCATGGCCTTCATGACGATGTTGACTTCGTCGTCGCTCTCCATGCACGAGCATCTGACGGCGCTGAGGATGCGCTTTATCTCGGAGGGGCTGGTCTCCCCGGAATTGAGTATGCTCTCGAAGATGATGGAGCGTGATGCATAGCAGTCCTGGCAGGGCTCGACGCCGAGCATCTCATAGGCCTTTGCTATGTCCTTCATGTTCCTCGTCTTCTGGAACTGATCGAATGTCGTTATGTTCTTCCCTCTTAGCTCGAAGGCCGGAACCATACATGAAAGCTCGGCTCTGCCGTCGATGAGGACTGCGCAGAGTCCGCACAGCTTTCCCCTGCAGTGTGAGGAGAGCGTCTGTATGTCCAGGTTCTCCTGGAGTATGAGGGAAAGAGGTTTGTTGGAGTTGAGGGAGAGTGTGAGGGTCTTTCCGTCCACTGTGCAGTCTATCTTCACTTGTCCTTTCCTCCCGATATGTATTTTTCAAGTCTGACGGCGTCGAGAGGAACAGAGAGCGCGCTCTTCTCTCCCAGAGCCTGCCAGAGGGCCGTGATGTATGCCGATGTTACGAGGAACCGCGTCGTGTTCTCGAGTGACGAGTAAACCGTCGTCTCCTTCTTCTCGCTCGAGAGTCTGATGCCGATGGAGAATGCGTCCGAGAGCTCTGCTCCCAGTGTCGACAGCGTTTCCGTCGCTATCGTCTTTATCTTCTGCTGCGCACCCTTCGAGTAGGGAAGGGCCAGTGCCATGTCTATCCAGAGTCTCTTCGCTACCGGCACCAGGGATACCTTCGGAACCGTTATCTCGCAGACTGCCGCGCCGTAGCCGGAGTATTCGAACTCACACGGGAGTGCGAGGTTCTGCGAATTGAACTTCAGATCCACCGGTCCGTTCTCCATGAGGGAGGCAAGCTTGGAGGCGGCCTTCATCAGCTGCGTCAGGAATATCGTATGGTATGACGAGAGAACATCGGGACCGCTGTCCGGAGCCTTCGGATAGTTCTCCAGAAAGAGAATGCTGTCTCCGGCATCGCTTTTGACGAAGTACTGTGATATGAGGTCCTTGAGTGTCTTGTCCTGCGATATAGAGGACGGGATACTTCCCGATACTGCAATGTTCTTCTTCTGCGTATATGAAATCTGTGCCTGGAACTGGTTCTCCTTCGCAAACGACGTCGAGAATCCCGACACGGAGAGCCCGGAAGAGAGTCCGATTCCGTAGAGGTAGCCCTGGAGCCCGAATACTCCCGAATGGAGGGAAGCCGCCGACCATTTTCTCTCGTAGTCAGATACTTCGGCAACACTCTTCATTCTTTCGTTGAGATCGGTTATGTCGTGCTTCGGAGCCCAGTCTGTGAACTTTGTCGTCTCCCTGTTCGTGAGGAGTGCAAATCTCAGGGGCGTCGTGAGCGTTCTCGATGCAAGCCTCGAGGAGTGCATCGCCACAGCCGATACTGCTGCCGAATAGACGGCCGAGCCTGCAAAGAGAGTCGGTCTCCTCCGTGAGAGCACTGTTCTTATGAGAATCTTGAAGGAGTCGAGATTGTACTTCGGAATGAGTGCGGCCATCAGCTGCCTCTGGACTTCCTTTCCGTTGACGGCGAACGCCCCCTGATCGACGGTGATTGTTATCTCCTCATGCTTGGGCCTGTTGTCCCCGTCGAGCCATGTCGTGAGGGAGAAGTCGAAGGAGGTGAGCCTCGACCAGCTTTCCGGCCTCATCTCGCAGGGAAGGCGGAACTTCTCCACGGCAATCGCCGTGTAGGCGGCAAAGAGAGCCGGCGTGAAGAGGAACTCGTCATAGCGCGAAAGATACTTTTCGCTGTGGACGACAATGCCCTCGGGATTCTTCCCCGTCGCAGTTGCTATGCTGTCCTTTACGAGATCGGCCCACTGAGTCGGACACTGTGTGTGTACGGAGCCGTTGTTTTCAACCCATGAAAGCACGTCATAACGCACATAGCTTTTTATATCTTCCGGAATTATATTCAGATTCGATTCAACTTTCCTGAGGCTCTGCTTCTCTTTCTCCGTCTCGTCCTCGTTGTCGAGCCCCCAGCTGAAGAAAAGCGGGTCCGGAGCCGCGGCCTCCGGTTTCACAGTCTCCTCCCTGACGGGGGATGTGATAACCTTTATCTTCTCGAGAGCAAGCTCTGCACTTTCATAGTCGGGGCCGAAGAGCACGAGAAGGGGCTGCCCGACATATGAGATGTATCCGTCTGCCAGAAGGGGAATCTTCGTTCCCATGATGTACATCGCGTTCTCGCCGGGGATGTCTCCGGCCTTCAGGACGAGGAATCTGTTGTCGAGGGACGGAAGCTCGAAGCCGTCGAGGGAGACGTCTGCAGTTTCCGATCTCAGCACCATGCCGCATCTCATATTGTATCTTGAGAAATTCTTGCGATCTGCCATGGAAATAAGATAACACTTCTTATAAATCAAGTGCAATAAAAGTTGCGGCGGGACGGAGAGAGAAAGCCATCCGGCATTTTTGTCATTTTATCTTTCCCGGGTATATCTGAACGGCCGACATCATGTATACTTCCAAAGCGGAGAGCAGACAGCAATGGGAATATTCGACACAAGAGAATACGAAGAAGATGACTACGACAAAGAGTACAATGAGCACGAGAAGAAGAACGAGGAGCTTCTCGACATTTTCGGGAAGGACCTCGGGAAACTTTCCGAAAAGACGAAGAATCTTCATCTGAGCAATGCAAGCCTTTTCATCAACGATTACTTCTACAGATACGAGGTGAAGGATGTTGAAGAGGGGGCGGCATACATCGATTCGTTCTTCGATTTCTTCATCCACAAATGCCTCTGGTCATCGCCGTACACAGTCAGGCAGATGGCGGCGAGTATCAAGAAGTTCTACAAGAGCATGTTCGCGCACGGCAGGGTCGAAGAGGAGGATCTTGAATACGTTCTCGAGACGATAAAGTATAACCTTGACGACTGGGTTGACGAGAGCGACATAGGAGACGACTGGTTCTGAGATATCACTCCGGTCCGTGATGCGTCGTCGTTTTTGACATATGACGGCCTGCCAGCAACAGATCTTACGAATATATATTTCTTAACATATAAAAGAAATATTTCCATCATTATACATCAAAACATGCTTTTGATGCAGATCGGGTTAAGTCTGCAGAGTTTGACTAAGCGGGTAAAAGTTATTATTTTGCAGTAGGACTTACATTTGTAATGGTAGTTCATCCCATTGAAAAGGAGCGATAGATATCTATGAAGAAGATGCCCCTTATAATAATGATGCTGGTCATGCTGACTGCATTCTTCATTGTCTCATGTGACAATTCACCCAAAATCAACACATACACAGTGACCTTTGATTCAGCCGGCGGTTCTCCTGTTGCTTCACAGACGGTGGCGGAGGGACAGTATGCCAAGGTACCTGCAGAATCGCCACGAAAGTCCGGATATGATTTCAGAGGCTGGTTCAAAGACGGAAAGATGTACAGTTTTGATGAGAACCCTGTCACTTCCGATATCACGTTGAAGGCTCAGTGGAGTGCGGCTCTAAAAACATACACAGTCACCTTTGAGTCAAACGGAGGCACAAAGGTGGCTCCACAGACTGTAAAGGAGGGCTCAAAGGTGACAAGACCTGCCGACCCGGAGAAAGAGAAAGCTTCTTTCTGGGGCTGGTACAGGAATCTAGAGGATGTATCGCCGTTTGATTTCGAGAATGAGACTGTCACCTCTGACATCACCCTCTACGCAGAATGGGTTGAGGATGTGACAGTCTTCAAAGTCATCTTTGATTCAAAAGGGGGATCTGAAGTTGAACCGCAGATAGTAGCGGAAGGATATACGGCAACAGAACCGGACGCTCCTACGAAAGAGGACGCTTCCTTCGAAGGATGGCTCGACAGCAGCGACAACCCCTTCGATTTCGATACGAAGATAACTCAAGACATAACACTGACCGCAAAGTGGGGGGATAAGGCATATACAGTCACCTTCGATTCCAAGGGAGGCTCCAGTGTTCCTTCACTGTCTGTGAAAAAGGGACAGAAAGCGGCAAAGCCGGATGATCCGACAAGAGAAGGATGCAGGTTTACAGGATGGTTCAGAAGTGACGGTGTAAAGTTCAGTTTCGACAGCGAGATAACTTCAGATATCACTCTGTATGCATCATGGGAAAACATCACCGATGTCTGTACTGTCACCTTCATGGTCGACGGTATGCAGTACGGGACTTCTCAGACGGTGAAGAAGTGGGGAAAGGTCGTGAAACCGGTAAAAGACCCGGAAAAAGAAGGATACTACTTTATAAACTGGGTCAGAGAGAGCGACAATACGGCATTCGATTTCGATAACGATGTCGTCTCTACTGACAGCCTTATTCTGAAAGCAGCATGGGATACCGAGGAGTACTATACTGTCATATTCAATTCAGACGGAGGTTCTCCAATCAGTTCTCTGAGAATAAAGAAAGGTGAGAAAATAAAAAGACCGGCTAACCCGACGAAGGATAGTCATGATTTCATTTGCTGGACCGACGAAGGAAATGTGGAATACACCTTCAATGATCCTGTCGAATCGAATCTGACGCTCACAGCGAAATGGATGCTCAAATGCTACCATGTTGCATACACGGCAGAAGACAAGATTATCTTTGTACAGACTGTGAATGCAGGAGGAAAAACTTCAAAGCCTCAGAATCCGAAATGCAGTGATATACACAAAACATTAGATTTCTGGACCCTTGACGGTACAAGTGCATTCAATTTCGATACTCCCATAAACGGCAACATAACGCTGAAAGCTGTGTGGAGAGACTGCAGGGTCGGTGATATCGGG
>CAVDOI010000060.1:0-12396 GCA_963610485.1 Lachnospiraceae bacterium | reverse complement strand
GCCTTATATTTATCTTGAAGGATGGACATACCGATTATTCAAGAGAAAAGCCACAGCTCGGCTCGAGAAATGGAAAGAGAAATACAACGGCCGGTATGTTGCAGGCTGTCAAAGCTTATGCTAAAAAACAACCGCCGAGAGAAATCGATGCCGTGAAACGGATGATCATTGATTTGTATGAGGAGGACTTCTTCAGAATCGATCCCTCCGGAAGAATCTCGATGATGTATAATTCCATTCCGGCACAGCTTGCCCGCAATGCGAGAAGATATTCCATTGCCTTTGCCATAAAGGGGAAGACCAGAAACACGGATTATGAACTGCTGTCGAATCTGATAAACTCGAGGACCGTGCTTCCGTGTTTCAACTGCCTCGATCCTCATGCAGCATTTGCACAGAGCAGGGATCTTGATAAGTTCAAGCTCTACCTGGCAGATACGGGGCTTTTCGTTTCTCTTCTTCTCGGGACGGGGAGGATGACAGACACGCTTCTGTATTCGAAGCTGCTTTCGGACAAGCTTCCGGCGAATCTCGGCTACCTTTATGAGAACGCCGCGGCACAGGCAATTGCGTCATGCTGCAGGGATCTCTATTACATGACCTGGGAGAAGGAAAACAGCACACATGCATACGAGATCGACTTCCTCGTCAGCCGTGGCACAAAGACCGTACCGGTAGAAGTGAAGAGCTCGAGGACGAAGGAACATCCGTCAATCGATGCTTTCATCTCGAAGTACCATAATGTGGTTACTTCACCGTATATCCTCAGTCAGAAGGACATCGGGAAGGATGGAGAGATCAGGCTCTGTCCGATGTATCTCAGTTCTTTCCTCTGCGAATGAAGTTGTCATAATTTTCGTAGACCATGCCGTCTTCCGTCTGCCGGCAGCTCCTGCAGTCGGTACTGCTGAACAGAATGCAGATCGATGAATGCGGGAGTTTCCCGGCCTCGGCATCGAGTTTATTCTTGCAGAGAAGAAGGGGGCCCTGGAACCGGGGCCTTCTGTCAATCGAAGATCTTCTTGAGATAGCCGTAGCCTTCCTCTTCCATATTCTCATAGGGAATGAAGCGGAGGGATGCACTGTTTATGCAGTATCTGACGCCGCTTGGTGATTCCCTGTCGCCCTCGAAGACGTGTCCGAGATGGCTGTCTCCCGCCCTGCTTCTGACTTCCGTGCGGATCATGCCGTGGCTTGTGTCTGGGACTTCCACTACAGCAGGCTTTTCGATGACTGAGGAGAATGCAGGCCAGCCGCATGAGCTCTCGTACTTGTCAAGCGACGAGAAGAGGGGCTCGCCTGTGACGATGTCGACGTAGATTCCTCTCTCGAAGCTGTTCCAGTATTCGTTTAGAAAGGGTCTTTCCGTCGCACTCTTCTGCGTGACTGCATACTGCATATCGGAGAGAGTCTCTCTGATGACCTCGTCTGCGGGTTTTATGTATTTTCCGGGGTCTATTCTGAGGGACGACAGGAGTTTTATCTCCTCTCTCGGAATGTGACAGTAGCCTCCGGGGTTCTTCACTAGGTAATCCTGATGGTATTCCTCGGCGGGGTAGAAATTCTTTAGCGGCCCCGTTTCCACATAGAATTTCTTCGTCCTTCCTCTTTCGACTCCGGTAATTCTTTCCACTGTTTTCCGCGACTCTTCGTCCGTGTAGTATATTCCCGTCTGATACTGCTCCCCCACATCGTTGCCCTGCCTGTTCCTCACAGTCGGATCGATTACGTAATAGTAGGCAAAGAGGATGGCGTCGAGGGAGATGACGGACGGATCGTACGTTACCTTCACGGTCTCCCTGAATCCCGTTCCTCCCTTGAGAATCGTCTTGTATGACGCCTCTTCGGCGCTTCTGCCGTTTGCATAGCCGCTTTCGGCGTCGACTACGCCCTCGAGGCTCTGCATCAGGAGCTCAAGTCCCCAGAAGCATCCTCCGGCGAGGTAGATCTCCTTTGTGTTTTCCTTTTCCATGCTTCGTTCCTCCATTGCTGTTGTCTCTTCCGTCTCTCCGCTTTTCCCCTGTGCATTGAGAGGAAAGAGGGCGAAGAGAAGGGCGAGGACGAGAACGATGATTCTACTCCGTCCCGCTCGCGCCTTTGCCGTGTCCTTCTTTCTCATAAGAACCTCCTCCGTCTTCTCCGCTTCTGTATCTGGTCATGATGTCCTTCTCGATATCACAGATGGTGATACCATCAAGAAATGAGAAGAGAACACCGTCCATTTTCCGCCCGAGAGTTTCCATCTCGTCCTTCATGTGCGTCGAGATAAGACACTTTTCATCGAACTCCCTGCTTTTCCACTTGGGTGATGCGAAGGATGTGTTCATCGCTGCCGCCACACTGCCCAGCGTCATTCTTCCGGCATCTCCCTTTATCCTGAAACCGCCTGACTTTCCTTTTCTCGTCTCCACAAGTCCCGCAGCCGAAAGCTTTGAGATGACTTTCCTTATCCTTGCACTGTTTGTGCAGATGTTCCCTGCAAGTTCCCTGCTTGATGTGTACCTTCCCGTGTGGGAGAGATAGACAAGTGCGTGAACTGCGATTATGAACAGACCATCCATCGGGTAGACCTCTTTTTAAAATGTAACTTATAAAGTTACAGTTATGATACACTTCAATTTCCCTGCAGTAAAGATGGGGGCAGCTTTTATGAAGGATGACTGTGTGTAATAAATACAAAATCATTTCTTTTTTGCATGTAAACCGTGTTACAATGGGCGGTATGGAAGGGACAAGAAGACTCTGCTTACTCATTGCCTCATTTTTTCTGCTGCTCATTCTGCTCTCCGGATGCAGTACCGCGGCCGTTGCCGCCGATTCTTCCGGCGGCGTTCCGGACGGCTTCAACCGCATTGTCTTCTACTGGCAGGGAAAAGCTGACATTTCCTCGTCCGACATGTGGATATGGTGGAGCGGCAAGGACGGTGAGGGATATCTTTTTGAAGAGTGTCCTTACGGTTTCAGATGTTCTGTCGATGTTCCTTCCGGCACGGAGAAGATCGGCTTCATAGTACGTACATCGTGCAGCGACCCCGGTGCTTCGAGCTGGGGAAGTGCCGTTAAGGACTGGGCTGACGACCGCTTTGCATATGTCACGGGAAGGACTACAGAGATTTATCTCAGAACGGGTGACGGACTGCAGTATACCTCCCCGGACGGCGGGGAGACGCTTGAGCCGGTCAGGATCTTCCTTCTGGCCTCGATGGATGACTGGGACAGAGTGAGCTGGTCTGTTTCCCCCTCTGTCGATATAACGGATGTAAATTCTTTTAAAATAAAGGATATAAATGGTGATTACATGGAAAATGAGAGCGTGAATGCCGACGGCACGATAAAGCTCAAGGGCGGGATGGACATCTCTGGAAGTTATACCCTTGAGATAGACGGATACGGAGAAAAGGAAATCGTTCCGAACGGTATATTCGATACCGAAAGATTCGCCCGCGACTACACATATGACGGAAATGACCTCGGTGCCGTCACAAACGGCGGCAGAACCGTCTTCAAGGTATGGGCGCCGACAGCTCAGCGTGTTGTCCTTAATCTCTTCTCTGACGGAAAGGACGGGGAAGCATATCTCTCCGTCGATATGACAAAGGGTGAGAAGGGGGTATGGGAGGCCGAGGCCGGATGCGGGCACGGAACGTACTATACATATACGGTCACTACGACTCTCGGAACTGCCGAGGCCGTCGATCCGTATGCAAGGACAACGGGCGTCAACGGCAGCAGGGGGATGGTCGTCGACCTTTCCCTCACGAATCCCCCAGGCTTCGAAGACGATACTTATATCGACACTGTTTCGTCGTACTCCGAGGCAGTCGTGTGGGAGACCCATGTAAGGGATTTCTCCATCAATAATGAAAAGAGTTCCTACAGGGGGAAGTACCTTGCATTCACGGAAACGGGGCTTGTCAATTCCTCCGGTTTCCCGACTGGAGTCGATTATCTGAAAGCTCTCGGAATCACACACGTCCAGCTCATGCCTGTCTTCGACTATGCAACGGTTGATGAATCCGACCCCGGTTCGTCATACAACTGGGGATACGATCCGAAGAACTACAATGTCCCGGAGGGAAGCTATTCAACAGATCCGTATCACGGCGAAGTGAGAATAAGAGAGTTCAAACAGATGGTTCAGAGCCTCCACGAAAACGGAATCGGAGTCGTGATGGACGTAGTCTACAACCACACATATGACGGCGATTCCTCGCTCAACAGGATAGTTCCGTACTACTATTACCGCTACACACCCGAGGGGACGAACTCCAATGGAAGCGGCTGCGGCAACGAGACGGCTTCTCAGAGGCCGATGTTCCGCAAGTTCATGGTCGACAGCCTCACATACTGGATGACCGAGTACCATCTGGACGGCTTCAGATTCGACCTCATGGGAATCCATGACACGGAGACGATGGCCGAAATCGAGAAGGCACTGCATTCTGTCAATCCCCGGTGCCTCATCTACGGTGAGGGCTGGAGCGGCGGAAACTGTGCATACCCCTCGTCCCTGCTTGCGACCCAGGCCAACATTTCGAAGATAAAGGCCACACCCGGCGCTGCCGGAAGCGTTGCCGTCTTCAACGATGTCATCCGTGACGGTCTCAAGGGCAGCGTCTTCACCTCATCGGGAAAGGGCTTCATCAGCGGGGCCGTGACGAAGGAGAATGCGGAGAAGGTGGCGTTCGGCATAAAGGGAGGTTCTCTCTCGTCTGCATCGGGCTGGTCTGTGAAGAACGCCATGGTCGTCAACTACATGTCGGCACATGACAACAATACACTATGGGACAAACTCGAGCTCTCCTCTCCCGACAGCACGAAGGAGGAGAGAGAGGCGATGAACAGGCTGGGAGCCGCCGTCATCATGATCAGCCGCGGCATGCCGTTCATGCTCTCGGGTGAGGAGATAATGCGCACGAAGGGCGGAGACAGCAACAGCTACAAGTCCCCCGACAGCGTCAATGCCATCGACTGGGAGAGCGTGAAGCCGGGATCCGACGAGGAGAAGATGTTCATCTGGTACAAAGATCTCATAGAGATGAGAAAGAAGTATACGTGGATAGAAAACGGCGACGTGAGCACCACGGTCTGGGATAACAATTCCATATTCGTCACCTATCGTGTGAGAGGCAACATTGCGGGAATCGCAATCGTCAATGCAACGGGTGAGAGCTTTCTGGGAACCCTTCCTGCGGGAAAGTGGAAGATAATCCTTGACGGCGGGAAGTTCGTGAATGAAAGTGAAAGTGCAGAGACATGCGTCTCCGTGCCCGGGTACGGTGTGATAGTTCTCGCAAAATGACTGAGGTAACAGAAATAAAGAATAGACAAACGGAGGACAAGAGATGAAGAAGACAATCATTATCCTGATGGCGGCACTGCTCTTACTTGCAGGATGCACATCAATCAAAGTGGAAGGACAGCCTGGTGCGGAAGGCACAGTCACAGTCGGCTGGTATGACGGTTCGAAACTCCTGAGGGAGGACAGAGTAGAGAAGGGCTTGAAGCTTACGTCATGGACTCCCGGGAAGGAGGGATCGACATTCATGGCATGGTACGGCGAAGCATCGAAGACCATCCTATTCGATTTCGATACTCCCGTCGAGGAAGATACCGATCTCTTCGCAGGCTTCAAGGGCGGTTTTGTCGAAGACACCAATACATGGTGTCTCATCGGGTCTGGCGCAGGTACTCTCAAGGGATCCAACTGGAGCGAGAGTGCATCCACCGAAGAGAACTTCAAGCTCACGAAGAGCGACGACAAGGGCGCGAACATCTACAGAATCGAAGGTGTTGTACTCTATGAAGGCGATGCTTTCCAGATTAGGGTCATGGGTACATGGACGAACCAGCACGGCGTGGGTTATCTTGAAGGTTATACCGCATGCTCCGATGGTGACATCGTCGGCGAAGTCGTTGTAGACGGCGAGAGATGGTTCTACGCAAACGGCGGATTCGGCGAGCAGGCTACAGGCTGGAACGTCAATGTCCAGAAGAGCGGCATCTACACTCTCACACTCGAGACCAATCCCGGATCAAGTGCATACGACGTGATCAGATTCGAACGCACGGGCGACGCTCCGACAATCGATATAACACACAGAATGTATGTCGTCGGAACACCGTTCGAATGGAATGCAACGGACGAAGGCGAGATGGCAACAGATGCCCTCAGAGAGGATTTCTCGCTCACAGTCAACATTACAGATGAGGCACTTGCAGACTGGACTGCCGACGAGAAGGGAACTATCTATGCGGCAGTCAAGGTCCTCAACGACGTCAACGGTACATGGTACGGCGTAAGCGGAGAAGACTTCAGTGCGGACAGCTGGACTCTCACACCGTCGGGACAGGACAACCTCCTTCTCCAGCCGGGCCAGTACAACGTCACATACAACGTAGAGAACGACAGTGCGGTAATTTCGAAGAGCGAGAAGGGCTACTTCCTTGCAGGTGTTGTCAACGGCGCCGACTACTGGAACTGCAAGAGCGGGATCACATTCGAGGCGACAGATGATCCGGATACATATGTCTGCTACTACACATTCACAGAGGCTGATACGGCTTCCTGGATAGCAGACGGCGGAAAGAAGGGCGCATTCAAGGCTGTCCAGGGCTACAGCGGATGCGATGCGGATCTCTGGTTCGGTACCGAAAGCGGCGACAACTACATGGTCGATGACTACGGCCTCTATGAGATCACGCTCCATCTGACGGCAGACGGCGGCTACGTCACGGCAGAGAAGCTCGAAGGTCTCTTCCTTGTGGGAACACTCAAGGACGGAGATACATGGAGAGCAGAGAGTGCTTTCAGAATGGACGGCAGCTCGATTACGTATACATTCACCGACAAGGACAGCAATACATGGTGTGCTCCCGACTTCGCTGCTGTGAAGATCATCGATGTCGATACACTCGGCAATGTGACATGGTACGGGGCAGCAGACGGCGGCAACGTCATGATCCCGAAGGCAGGCACATACACGATCACGCTTTCCGACGGCATCGTAACTGTAAAATAAGAGAAAAGGCGTATGAAAAAGATACTGACAATAATGCTTCTTTCAGCATTCGTTATCTCAACGGTGATGGCAGGAGGCGGAAAGGAGGAGACTTCCTCCTCCGCTTCCCCCGCCGGGGAGAAGATAACACTTACGGTATGGGGTGCACAGGAGGATCAGGCACTTTTGAAGGAGCTCTGCAATGAATATGCCGCTCTCCATCCCGAGAACCAGTACAAGTTCCTCTTCGGCGTACAGGCCGAGACGGACTGTGCTGACAAGGTCCTCAACGACCCCGAGTCCGGACCGGATGTATTCTCGTTCGCTTCCGACCAGATCAACAAGCTCATCCAGGCGGGTGCTCTTGCCCGTATAGGGGGAGAGAATCTCAAGACTCTGACGGCAGCCAACAGCAGCGAGAGCGTCGATGCGGCATCTGTCACAATCGGCGGAGAGAGTGTCGTCTATGCATATCCGAGTACCGGTGACAACACATACTTCCTGGTATATGACAAGTCACAGCTTACAGAGGATGATGTGAAGTCCCTCGACAGGATAATCGAGGTTGCCTCCAGGAAGGGAAAGCAGGTTGCGTTCAAGCTCTACGATGACGGCTGGTACCTTTCGTCGTTCTTCTTCGCTGACGAGAGCCTCGGCTATGATGTTACATATTCAGATACGCTCACCGAAGAATCAATAGCAATCAACTACGACAGCGGGGCGGGACTGGAAGTCATGAAGGCCCTCCGCTCATACTTTGCATCTCCTGCACTCACAGCCAACGTCGATGACTCGAAGATCATTTCCGGCATTACAAACGGCACGCTCATCGCGGCTGTCACAGGCACGTGGAACATGAGTGCAATAAAGGCCGTCTGGGGAGATAATACCGGAGTTGCGGTTCTTCCGACGGCAACGATCGGCGGTAAGGAAGTGAGACTCAACGGCTACTTCGGCTACAAGCTCATCGGTGTCAACGGTTACTCGGCCGAGAAAGGCGAGGCTCACAGACTTGCTCTCTTCCTCACGGGGGAATATGCCCAGAAGAGAAGGTATGAAGTCAGAGGCTTCGGCCCGACGAATACAGCCGTCATGGAAAGCGAAGAAGTGCAGAACGACGAGGTCATCAGCGTCGTGCTCAGGGAATCTGCATACTTCAGGACACAGAAGGGTGTTCCCTCCACATACTGGACACCCATGGCAAGCCTTACCAAGCAGTTCCTCGACACATCCGACCCCATGAGCGTCACGGACAGTGAACTCGAGGCTCTTCTCTCCTCGCTCTGCTCGCAGATCAGAAAGTAGGAGAGAAAGAAAAGAGAGGAGGGGGAGACTCCTCCTCTCAGCTGAAAAGAGGACGGTATGAACAAAAGACTCAAAGCGTGGGCCGTGCGTAAAAGAGAGTCGCTGATCTCATTCTTCAGCGGATTTCTGAAAGGAAACGGCTTTACAAAGCTCTCATATTTCATAATGGGTTCGGGACATATCTCCCGCGGCCAGGCGGGGCGCGGAATCTTCTATCTCCTGATCGAGCTCTTCTTCATACTCTATCTGGTATCTTTCGGTGCGGGGTACCTCTATAAATTCTTCTATCACTTCTTCACCGGAGGAACAGTCGGGCTCGTGGAGACCTGCGACTACTGGAACGAGGACAAGGGCTATTATGAGAAGACAGCCGGAGACAACAGCTTCAAGATAGTCCTCTACGGAATCCTGACGATCTTCGTCATCCTCTTCTTTCTCTACTTCTATTTCACAAGCGTAAGGGAGAGCATGGAGCTCGAGAGAAAGAAGAGGGAGGGAAAGGAGATTCCCTCCTTCCGGGCCGATCTTATGGAATTCGCGGATTCCCGCTTCCATATCACACTGCTCTCGCTTCCACTGCTGGGGCTCTTCGTATTCACATTCGTGCCCCTTGTCACGATGGTTTTCATCGCATTCACGAACTATGACGCCTCGACCGAGGTTCCACAGCACCTCTTTTCGTGGGTGGGCTTCAGAAACTTCAAAGATATTTTCGGTGCCGATACGGCACTGAGTGCCACTTTCCTGCGTGTGCTTGCCTGGACGCTTGTATGGGCGTTCTTCGCAACATTCACGAACTACTTCGGGGGAATGATTCTTGCTCTTCTCATCAACCGTAAGGGAATCAGGTTCAAGAAGTTCTTCCGTACGATATTCGTAATGACGATCGCCGTCCCGCAGTTCGTATCCCTCATGATAATGTCGAAGATGCTCTCCGCCGGAGACAGCATCGAGATGAGCGGGATCATAACGCAGTTCTTATACAAAGCCTTCGGCTTCCAGTTCAGATTCGGAATAAACATAACACAGACAAGAGTCGCCATAATCCTCGTGAATATGTGGATAGGCGTTCCATATACCATGCTGATTTGCTCGGGGATATTGATGAACATCCCCGCGGACCTCTACGAGAGCGCACGCCTTGACGGAGCGGGGCCTCTCGTCCAGTTCTTCAGGATCACGCTTCCGTACATGCTCTTCGTGACTGGGCCTTACCTTATCACGCAGTTTGTCGGGAACATCAACAACTTCAACGTCATCTACCTGCTCTCCGGAGGAGGGCCGGGAGATCTTCTGAGATACACAAACGGAGCCAAGGGGACGGACCTCCTCATAACCTGGCTCTACAAGCTCTCGCTCGGCGTCGACAGGGACTACAAGCTGGCCTCCGTCATCGGTATCATCGTGTTTATTATCAGCGCATCGCTCTCGCTCATCGTCTACAACAGGTCGAGTGCAGTGAAGAAGGAGGATGATTTCCAGTGAAGACAAAAAGCATGAAGACCGCTTCGAGGGTTGTCAACTGTATAATATACATCGTCCTCATCTTCCTCTCCCTGGTATGGCTGCTGCCTCTTCTCTACCTTGTGGTGCAGTCGTTCCGCGCCGAAGCGGGAGCGTGGAGTTCCACGTTCTTTCCGAAGACCTGGACAGCGGGTAACTACATAACACTCTTTACGGAGACGCAGTTTCCGAGGTGGTACCTCAATACCCTCCTTGTATCTGGTGTGACATGCGTCTTGACGACGGCCTTCGTCCTCAGTACGGCCTATACATTCAGCCGTATGAAGTTCGCTGCGAGGCGGCCGTTGATGAACATAATGCTCATCCTCGGGATGTTTCCCGGCTTCATGAGTATGACGGCAGTCTACTTTCTTCTGAAGATTCTTCTTCCGTCCTCCTATCAGAGCCTTCTGTCTCTTATGATAGTCTACTCTGCAGGAGCCGCGCTCTCGTACTACGTTGCGAAGGGCTACTTCGACACCATTCCGAAGGCGCTGGATGAGGCGGCACGCATAGACGGAGCGACGAGGGCCCGGATTTTCTGGAAGATAATACTGCCTATGAGCAAGCCCATTGTCATCTATACGATCCTCACGTCGTTCATCGCCCCCTGGTGCGACTATATATTCGTTTCGTTCATCATGAGCGGTGTTCCCGATACGGGAAGATACACAGTATCTCTCGGAATGTACAAATGGCTCGAAAGGGAGCAGATACAGCAGTATTTCACGGTTTTCTGTGCCGCGGCCGTCATCGTCGCCATCCCCATCACCGCACTCTTCATGTGGCTCCAGCGCTACTATGTCGAAGGTATTGCCGGCGGAAGCGTAAAGGGTTGAGAGATGAAGAGAATACTCCTTGTCCTCTCATTCGTCCTCCTTCTTATCTCATGCCAGTCTGTAAAGACCGATTGTGTGATATCACTCGATAATCCTGTCGGTATTACACCACTCGATGACGAATACCGCTCCTGGTATGAGATATTCGTCTGGTCCTTCTTCGATACCGACAACGACGGAATCGGGGACATAAACGGAGTTACGGAGAAGCTGGACTACATATCGTCGCTCGGCTTCAACGGCATATGGCTGATGCCGGTGATGACTGCCACGAGCTATCATAAGTACGACACGGAGGATTACTACTCCATCGACCCCGATTACGGTACGATGGAGGATTTCGAGAGACTCATAGAAGAGGCACACAGAAGGAACATCAGGGTCATAATCGACCTCGTGGTCAACCACTCATCAAGCAGTAATCCATGGTTCAGGGAGGCATGTTCATACCTTGCCGGACACGGGGAAGTAGGCGGAGAATACGGCTCCTATTACAATTTCAAGAAGGAAAACGATCCGGGATGGCACCCCGTCCCCGGAGCTGACGGATGGTACTACGAGTGTCAGTTTACATCCACAATGCCGGATTTCAATCTCGACAGCAGTGAGGTACGTTCCGAAATCATCTCGATAATGAAGTTCTGGCTCGACAAGGGGGTCGACGGCTTCCGGCTTGATGCAACGACGAGCTACTACACATACAGCAAGGAGAAGAGCATCGCATTCCTCGAGTGGCTGAACAGCGAGGCGAAGAAGATTAAGAGCGACTGTTACCTGGTGGGGGAGGCATGGCTCGGGAGCGACAGGGCTGTAAGGGAGTACTACTCAAGTGGCGTCGACAGCTTCTTCATCTTCCCGGTGGCCACAGCCTCGGGACAGGTTTACGACACCCTCAAGGAGATCCGGACAGACAACGGAAAAGCCCTCGGCGATATGCTCCTCAACGCCCAGTGTGTCTATGACACGGGAATCTATGCACCGTTTCTGAGTAACCATGACACTGCCCGTATTGCATCGTTCATAGGACGCAGTCAGAAGGACAAGATAAAAATGGCCCAGGGCATACTTTCCTTAATGCCGGGCTCCATATTCGTCTACTACGGCGAGGAGATTGGCATGATCAGCACCGCAGACGGCTCCGATCCGTACAAGCGCATTGCGATGAAGTGGTCCGATAAGCGCGTCTATGAAGGGTGGTGCTATACATCCCCCCAGGGGATTACTGTTACAGATGAGAACTACAAATATCCATCAGTCGAGTCTCAGAATGAGGACAGGGACAGCATCCTCAGCTACTACAGGGCATCTCTTGCAATAAGGAACGCCAATCCGGAGATAGCACGCGGAGAGGTGAGTGTCCTCGACGAATACTACGCACAGAGTAAATACTGCTGTGTTCTCAGATGGGACTGGAACGGGGGCACAGTCTATGCTGCAGTCAATCTCGACAGGGAATATGAACACGAACTTGTTCTTGATATCCCGGGATCATCGATGACGGCATATCTTACGGCCGCAGCGGACGACACTGTGACGTACGACGAAAAGAGCGGCGTTCTTGTCCTTCCCCCGTACTCCTATGCTGTGTTCAGAGTCAGTGAGTGACAGAGAGCGTTTTTGAAGTAAGTGAAGTACATAGTGAAGTAAAGTGAAGTAACGCTGCGTTATACTCTGACTGTAGATAATGCTGTTCTGGTATCAAAAAAGGGGATCCGACAAATAAACCTGTGTTTAATTATTTATGATAT
>CAVDOI010000059.1:0-12506 GCA_963610485.1 Lachnospiraceae bacterium | reverse complement strand
GGCCGATGCATAACAACTGATAGAAGTAATCCGTACAGATCAGGGAAGTATTGTGTAAGTAGATATCAGATTCGGAGAGAACGCCTTTTTCCTTTAGTTTCATGTTTTTATTTTAAAACAACATGAGCAGAATTCAAACGGAGATTTGCTTTTTCATCACGGCGGAAGCGGAACATAAAAACAGATACGACTCTTTCCTTTTATTTCTCAGTTAAATATAATCGGTCTGTTATGAAGAAAAGACTAATCACATCGGCATTACCTTATGTAAACAATATCCCGCACCTGGGGAACCTGACACAGGTGTTGAGTGCGGATGTATTCGCACGTTTCTGCCGCTCCCGCGGTTATGAGACGCTCTATATATGCGGTACTGACGAGTACGGCACGGCAAGCGAGACGAAGGCCCTGCAGGAGGGCGTGACACCCCGCGAGCTCTGCACGCGCTATCATAAGATACATGAAGACATCTACAGATGGTTCAACATAAAGTTCGACTACTTCGGCCGCACGTCGACAGAGAAGCAGACCGAGATCGTCCAGCACATCTTCTCGGCTGTCGATAAGAACGGCTACATAACGGAGAAGGAGACGGAGCAGCTCTACTGCCCGTCGTGCAGACGCTTCCTTGCCGACAGGTACGTCAGCGGAACATGCCCGAAGTGCGGCAGCACGGGGGCGCGCGGCGACCAGTGCGATGCATGCGGCTCTCTTCTCGACCCGACCGAGCTCATCGAGCCTAAGTGCTCGGTATGCGGAAGCACACCCGAGATCAGGAAGACGAAGAACCTCTACATAAACCTTCCGAAGGCTCTCCCCATGCTTGAGGCATGGATGGAGAAGACAAGCAAGGAGGGCTTCTGGGCCAGGAATGCCGTACAGATCACTTCATCCTGGATCCGTGACGGACTTCAGGAAAGGTGCATAACCCGTGACCTCAAGTGGGGAATCCCCGTTCCGAAGCCGGGCTATGAAGACAAGGTCTTCTATGTATGGTTCGATGCCCCCATCGGCTATATCTCGATAACAGCCAATCTCACCGACGACTGGGAATACTGGTGGAGGGACCCCGAGAACACGCTCCTCTTCCAGTTCATCGGAAAGGACAACATCCCGTTCCATACCGTCATCTTCCCGTCATCTCTTCTTGCAACGGGAGAGAAGTGGACGATGCTTCATCACATGTCGTCCACCGAGTACCTCAACTACGAAGGCGGCAAGTTCAGCAAGAGCAGGGGAGTCGGAGTCTTCGGCAACGACGTACAGGAGACCGGAATTCCCGCTGACGTATGGCGTTTCTACATGTTCTACAACCGCCCCGAGAAGCAGGACTTCACATTTACATGGAAGGATCTCCAGGATAAGGTGAACAAGGAGCTCATCGGAAACCTCTCGAACCTCGTCAACAGGACACTTACATTCGTCAAGCGCTTCTACGGCGGCTCTGTCGGAGAGGGCGGGTGTGACGAGAGCCTCGTTTCCGTAATAAGAGAAAAGGAAGAAGAGATTACAGACCTCCTTGAAAGAGCCGAGGAGAGGGATGCTCTCCGTGCCGTATTCGCACTCAGCGACATCGGCAACAAGGCATTCCAGGACGGCGAGCCGTGGAAGAAGAGGACAGAGAACCCCGGGGAGGCCGAAAAGCTCCTGAGGACTCTTCTCTATCTCCTCCGCGACCTGGCAGTGATGGTCGCTCCCTACATGCCGGAGACCGGCGAGAAGATACTATCGTTCCTCAACCAGGATACATCTCTTTCATGGAAGAGCGTCGGTACATTCAAGGGTGACATAACGATAGGAGAGGTATCTCTCCTCTTCACGAAGCTCGAAGACAAGCTCATCGACGAACTGAGAGAGCGCTATTCGGGATCCCAGAAGGAAAGGGAAGAGAAGAAGGCAGAAGAAAAGAAGGCGGAAGATAAGCCCAAGAATAAGGAAGTTGACAACAAGATGGACGAAGAAAAGTCATTATTGGAGAACTGGGCCCGTAAGGTCATTCTCAAGGTAAGCAGGATCGTCGGGTGCGAAAAACACCCCGAGGGTGACAAGCTCTACATCCTCAAGCTCGACTGCGGCGAAGAGCAGGAGAGGACAATCGTCTCCTCGATAGTGCCGTATTACACGAAGGAGGAGCTTCTGGGACGCAACATCGTGCTCGTGAGCAACCTCAAGCCGGCAAACTTCAGGGGCGTCAAGAGCTACGGCATGCTCCTTGCGGCATCTGACAAGACGGACGAGACACATTCGACCTGCGAGGTCATCTTCGCAGACGACTTCGAGCCCGGTACTGTTCTCGAATACGAGGGACAGCCGGAGACGGAGAAGATCACGACATACCTCAAGCCCGACCATTTCTTCGCACTCCCGATGCATACCGAGGGCGGCGTCGTCACTGTTGACGGGAAGGCGATAGGAAAGGGTGGAAAGAGACTCACCGTTCATAAGTATACCGACGGCAATGTTGGCTAGACTCTATTGACTCTTTAAAAACTAATAAACATAATGGAACGGTAATTACAAAATCCAATTGGAATAAGGAGCATTCAAAGATGCCTTGCGGAAGAAAAAGAAAAAAGCATAAGATCGCAACTCATAAGAGAAAGAAAAAGCTCAGAGCAATGAGACATAAGAAAAAGTAATCTTAAACGCTTTACGGCCACTGGAGAATCCGGTGGCTTTTTGAATGCGTCATCTTTGGCGGGACGGTATTTCCGTCGTCTTTCCTTTTTCTCCTTGTATAAGGAAATACATGAAAAATGATGAAATATGCTCACGGAGGTGCTATCATGCACTCATGACAGAGAGAGATAAGCTCAACTGCGGAATGTTCAAGACCTACGACATAAGAACAAGGGAGAGCCGTCTGACGGATGAAGTACGCCGTCGTCTCACGGCAGCCGTGGCATACTACTATCGACGCATTGTGAAGGCGGAGAGCGTCCTCCTGTCCCACGACGCAAGACTCGGTGCTCCGGCGCTTGCCGAAGCGCTCATTGAAGAGATGAGAAGGTGCGGTATCGAGGTACTGTACAATCCTCTTCCCGTCTCGACGTGCCAGTTCTACTATTCGCTCATGAGAAACCGTGATTCGGGAGGTATCATGGTTACAGCCTCCCATAACAGCGGAGAATACATCGGCCTCAAGCTGCTCTCCCCGGGGCTCAGACCCGTTGCATGGGGATGCGGGGAGGAAGGTGGTATAAGGAAGATAAGAGAGATATACGAGGATGGACTCATTCCCGGAGAGAGTGAGAGGGGCGGTATCAGGATAGTGAACTACCTCGATGACTATATTTCCTATGCACTGTCCCTCAGCGGTGTAAAGCCGGGGTCTCTCAAAGGTATAAAGATACTTCTGGAGTTCCTCAGCGGAAGTGCGGGAACGGAGACTGCGCTTGCCTTCCAGAAGGCGGGTGCGGAGATAGAGGTGAGGAACATCACTCCCGACGGTTTCTTTCCCTCAGGGGACCCGAATCCTGTCATCGAATCGTCAATATCACCGGCACGGAAGGCACTCAAGAGCGGAGATATGGACTTCGGCTTCTGCTTCGACGGCGACGGTGACAGACTCGACTTCATGACAGGGGACGGGGAGCAGATTGCCCCGTCCTTCATCCTCCCCACAGTCGCGGGGGAGCTCATGAAGATATACGGCGGCAGAAAGCGTCGCTTCTACCTCGATGTGAAGGCATCTCCCGTGGCTGCTCTCGAGATGATCGGAACAGGAGCAGATGTACACATGATACGCAACGGACATTCGTTCATAAAGGAGAAGCTGGGGAAGGGCTTTGACGACGGCTTTGTCGCAGCAGTCGAGGAGTCGGCGCACTACTATATGAACTTCCCCTTCGACCCGGCACATCCCGACAAGGGTTCGGCTGCAGTGGAATCGACACTTTTCTTCGCTCTCCTCATATCACGCTGCTATATGGAGCACAGGGAGGCGTTCGAAAGAGTGATGGAGAAGCAGGATTCGCTCTTCCGGGTGCGGGAGTGGCCGTTCTATGCGGAGGGAGAGGAGGGGAGACTCGAAAATCTCGTGAAGGAGATAGAGGACCTCATGATAAAGGAAGGCGCAGCCGTAATAAAGACGATGGATGACGGCTCGGATCTCGACTGTTCTCTTTTCCGGTTCAACCTGCCTTCTGTGATTGACGACGGAACCGACCTTTCCGGTGTGAAATGGATCCAGTGCAGCCAGCGCATATCGCGTAGTGAAGACGGAGTTGCCCGCTGGGAGATAGTGTCGAACGACAAGGCCGGATGCAGCCGTGTCGAGAGCCTCATAAGAAGCGTCACCGACAGATATGCCGCATCCGGGTGGGGTAGATATCAGTCTTAATCCGTCCCGTAAAGGGACTTCTGTCATGTGGAACTGTTGTTGAAGTAGAGCGTTGCAGATCCCATCGCCCCTGTCTTTGAACAGTTCATCACCGCCGTGATTTGAGTCAGCCCCGGCATGCCGTAGAACTCGGCAGTCTTTGCCGTACTCGAGAGCTTGAAGTGCTCGTTGTACCATGTGATCGAAATATCGCTCTCCGATATCCCTTCGGGCATGGAGGTGATGGTAAGCTCGGCGACAATCTTCTTTTTATCATTGATGGACGCCGAAATCGTTCCCGTGATCGGCACGTCGACGTCGGAGACGATTGATGCGCTGTTCTCTACCGCGCCGCCGCTTTTGAAGTCGACTTCGGCCTCGAGCGGATCTCCTCCGTTCGTGACTCTTACAACATCGGTGTATCCGACGTAGACGCTGGTCCCTTTGTGGAGTTTTGCATTTACAAGGTACGAACCTGCAGGGAGCGTCTTCTGGAGGACCGCCTTGCCTGTCGATGTGTCGACGGTAAGCTCACCGGAGGCAACTGTCACATCATTCCCGTTCTGGTCCTTGAGAACAAGTGTGAAATCCGGTGTCGTCTGGTAGGCTGCCGTATTCCAGAGGAAGGTGATCTTGAAAACCTGTGAGCCTTTGAGTTCGTTCAGTGTGACGGAGAAGCTGTTTGCACCCCTTACGAAGAAGTGGCGTGCGCTTCCTTCCGATACGACTGTTCCGTCTGCCGTGACGGCCTCCACAAGGACATTGTAGACTCCGGGGGCCACTCCGCTCACCATGTATATTCCCGTCGAGTTGCGCTCGAAGACGAAGGTATAGTCTTCCGTTTCGCTGAGGGTGAAGCGGTACTTCGAGATTCTGGTACGGTTCTCTCCGGGGGAAAGGGTCCGGGCCCTGTCGTTTGAAATCGAGAAGCGGATGTCCGCCGTCTCCGGGAGGGCCTTCTCTGTGCATGACACGAAGAGTGAAGCACAAACAAATAGCAATACTGCAAGTCTGAAAATCCGTTTTTTCATTTTTCTTACTCCTTTACTCTTTAAGACAGAAAAATTCGGATTTTTGTCAGACTTTTTTTCAGTTTTCGAAGAAAATTTTACATTTCGGGTCGTTTACGAGGTCTCTCTGGAGCAGAAGAGAGAGTTCTGTGTTGAATTCAAGGAGGGTTTTCTCCTCTTCCGGCCCCGTCGGCATGTCTGTTTCGGTGAGAAAAAACGGGAGTCTGTGTATGAGAAGGGAGAAGTCGCGGCACTTCTTCGACTTCGGAGAGAGTGATATCGTCCCTCCGATGGAGATGATCTCTTTCGCAACCTCCCAGCTTGAGGAGAATGAGTGGACGATGAATCTCTCCGGTCTTATCTCCCTCAGGAGAGAGAGTGTGACGTCAGTCCATCCGACGGAGTGGACGGTGACGAGTGAGTGGTGGCGCTTTGCAATGGAGAGAGCGAGGCGGAATCTCTCCGCCTGTCCTTTCTTGTCGGGAAAGCGTCTGTCTATGCCGACCTCCCCGATTCCCCATCCCCCGGCGGCATACTCCTCGAGAGCTTCCGCATCCCCGGCATGGGGAGGAAGAAGCCCTGCGGCTTTGTATCTGCAGCCCTCGAGAAGGGGAATCTCCTCGAGAAAGGAAGAGCATACATATGCGTTGTCACTCGGAACTCCGAGATGTGCGTGAGCGTCGAACATGGCTCTATTCTACAGCGCTCTCTCAGACTCCGCTAGCACCGTAGTTCGAAAGCACTCTTGCCGAGGGGTCGTCGACGTTGCATCCCTCCCAGCTCCTGTTCGGCATCCAGAAATCGCTTATCATCGAGCTCTGTCCGGGGTAGTGTTTTTCGAATATCTCGCGGTACATCAGCGACTCCTTCGTGAAAGGGGTTCCGTGGGTATAGAGTTTTCTTTTCTCCTCGAACTCTCCGTCCGTGTAAGTCTTTTCCGCCTTCTCCTTCAGATAGTCGACCATCGAGTGACCGACGGCATCGGAGAATGCCGCCTTCTCCCTGAATAGAATGTCATAAGGCAGATAATCGCCTTCGAAGGCCTTGCGCAGAAGGTACTTTCCCTTGTTGTGCCTGTTCATCTTGAGAGCGGGGTTTATACTCATGACGTACCTAACGAACTCGAGGTCGCCGAAAGGAACCCTGGCTTCGAGTGAGTTTACACTGATGCATCTGTCGGCTCTGAGTACATCATACATATGTATCTCCCTTATACGTTTCTCGGCCTCCTCCTGGAATGCCAAGGGGGAAGGTGCGTAGTCCGTATACTTGTAGCCGAAGAGCTCGTCCGAGATTTCTCCGGTGAGGATCACCCTCAGCGGAGTGTTCTCGTGTATGTACTTGCATACAAGATACATTCCCATCGATGCCCTTATCGTGGTGATGTCCCAGGTTCCGAGGAGCTTTATCACACTGTCAAGAGAGGACAGCACCTCATCCTTCGTCATGATGACTTCGGTGTGGTCGGTCCCGAGATAGCCGGCAGTCTCCCTTGCATACTTGAGGTCGATGGCGTCGCCCTCCATTCCTATCGCGAAGGTCCTGATCGGGACATCGGACTCACGCTGTGCGATGGCGCATACGAGAGAGGAGTCGAGTCCCCCGGAGAGCAGAAAGCCTATGCTGCTGTCGGAGACGAGTCTCTTTCTGACGCCGTTTATGAGGAGCTTCTTTATCTTCTTTTCGGCTTCCTCCTCGCCGTCGTCCGAGTATGCTCCCGTCTTCCAGATTTCGTCGTACGGCGTGAAGACACCGTCTCTGTAATAGCATCCCGGAGGGAAGGGGAGAATCCGGGAAACAAGTCCCGTGAGGTTCTTCGGCTCGGAGGCAAAGACGATGCTCTTCTTTTCAGTATAGCCGTAGTAGAGCGGCCTTATTCCGACGGGATCCCTTGCGGCGACGAGTGTGTCTCCTTCTCCGTCATAGATTACAAGTGCGAACTCTGCATCGAGGAGTCTGAACATTGCCGTACCGTATTCCTTTTCGGCTTCCTCCTCGCCGTCGTCCGAGTATGCTCCCGTCTTCCAGATTTCGTCGTACGGCGTGAAGACACCGTCTCTGTAATAGCATCCCGGAGGGAAGGGGAGAATCCGGGAAACAAGTCCCGTGAGGTTCTTCGGCTCGGAGGCAAAGACGATGCTCTTCTTTTCAGTATAGCCGTAGTAGAGCGGCCTTATTCCGACGGGATCCCTTGCGGCGACGAGTGTGTCTCCTTCTCCGTCATAGATTACAAGTGCGAACTCTGCATCGAGGAGTCTGAACATTGCCGTACCGTATTCCTTCCACAGCGGCAGGAGGATCTCGCAGTCTGATGATGAGGAGAAGGAGTATCCCGTCTCCATGAGCTTTTCCTTCATCTTCCCGAAGCCGTAGATCTCGCCGTTGCATATCACTGCGCTCTTCCCCAGGAGGAAGGGCTGCATCCCGCTTTCCCCGGGGCCCATGATGGAGAGGCGGTGAAAGCCCAGGGTCACATCGCCCTTTCTTATGATACGGGTAGAATCGGGACCGCGGGAGAGCGTCTCGTCGAAATGCTTTCTGAATTCGTCCTCACTTATATCGTTTCCCTTATAAGCCATTATGGAACACATGCATCACCTCACGGAAAAGAGCAGATCGCCGTAGGTCGGAAGAGGCCAGTACTCTCTGGATACGATTGTTTCAGCTTCGTCTGTCTCGGCTCTGAGTGCGGTCATGAGCCTGATGACGGTGTCGCGGACGAAGAATGCCTTCTCCCTCTCCTCCGTCTTCTCCTTCTCCTCTGCCACTGCCTCTTCGAGCTCTTCGACGCTCGTTCTCATCTTCTCGCTGATCGCGGAGAGTCTTGCCACCGTATTCTTTTCATACCCGTAGTCGATACCGTACCCGCTCTTCTTTTCAAGGGTCGAGAGAAGCGTGGTAGTGAATGCGCTGATTGCGGGAAGGAAGTCACGCTTAACCATATCTATCATGGTTGAAGCTTCGATCATCACGGTCTTTGCATAGTTTTCGAGTGTAGCTTCGGTGCGGGAGAGAATCTCCTTCTCGCTGAAGATGTGCTCCTTCGTCAGCAGGTCTATGTTCTTCCTGTCCATCAGATGGACGACTGCATCGGGTGTCGTGCGGTAGTTGCCGAGTCCTCTTCTTTCGGCCTCTCTGACCCATTCCTCGTCATAACCGTTGCCGTTGAAGATGATCCTCCTGTGATCCTTTATCGCACTGCGGATGAGGGTATGTACATCCTTCTCGAAATCGCTGCTGTTTTCGAGTCTGTCGGCCCAGTCGTCGAGAACGGCCGCTACTGCGCTGTTGAGATAGGTGTTGGCATCGCTGATCGATGATGACGAGCCGAGCATTCTGAACTCGAACTTGTTGCCCGTGAAGGCGAAGGGGCTGGTACGGTTGCGGTCCGTGGTGTCCCTCAGGAACTTCGGAAGAACAGCTGCTCCGAGCTTGACGGTCTTCTTTTTCGCTCCGCTGTAGAGACTGTCGTTCTCGATTGATTCGATTATTCCTTCGAGTTCGTCTCCGAGGAAGACGGAGACGATTGCGGGCGGAGCTTCGTTGGCACCGAGCCTGTGGTCGTTGGAGGCACTTGCAACGCTTATTCTCAACAGGTCCTGGTACTCATCGACCGCAGTTATGACTGCCGTCAGAAAGAGGAGGAACTGTGCGTTTTCATAGGGTGTCTCGCCGGGGGAGAGCAGGTTTACGCCGCTGTCTGTTGCAAGCGACCAGTTGTTGTGCTTGCCCGAGCCGTTGACTCCGTTGAACGGCTTTTCGTGGAGAAGACATACCAGACCGTGCCTGTCTGCCACCTTCTGCATGAGCTCCATAGTGAGCTGGTTGTGGTCGGCCGCAATGTTCGTCGTCGTGTAGATGGGTGCCATCTCATGCTGTGAGGGAGCGACTTCGTTGTGTTCCGTCTTGGCAAGTATTCCGTGCTTCCATAACTCCTCGTTGAGATCTTCCATGAACTCCCTTACTCTCGGCTTGATCGAGCCGAAGTAGTGGTCGTCCATTTCCTGTCCCTTCGGAGAGGGGGCGCCGAAGAGGGTTCGTCCCGTATAGACGAGGTCTCTGCGCTTGAGGTAGAGGCTTTTGTCTATGAGGAAATACTCCTGCTCCGGCCCCACGCTCGTTCTGACGCTTCTGACTTCGGTGTTCCCGAAGAGTCTGAGAATCCTGAGGGAGGCCTTGTTGATTGCCTCCATGCTCCTGAGGAGGGGAGTCTTCTTGTCGAGGGCCTCGCCCCTGTATGAACAGAATACCGTCGGGATGCAGAGAGTCTTGTCCTTTATGAATGCATAAGATGTCGGATCCCATGCCGTGTAGCCTCTCGCCTCGAATGTGGCTCTGAGACCTCCCGAGGGGAATGATGAGGCATCGGGCTCACCTTTGATGAGTTCCCTGCCGGAGAATTCCATCATGACTCCGCCGTCGGGAGAGGGGGTGATGAATGAGTCATGTTTCTCGGCCGTGAATCCCGTCAGCGGCTGGAACCAGTGTGTGAAATGTGTTGCGCCGTTATTGACGGCCCAGTTCTTCATAGCCTCCGCCACACTGTTGGCGCAGTCTGCATCGAGCTCCTTTCCTTCGTCTATCGTAGCCTTGAGGGACGAATAGACCTTTGCCGGGAGCACGGACTTCATTGTCCTGTCATCAAAGACAAGTGAACCGAAAACAAGAGGGACGCTTTCCATTTTTCATATCCTCCGTAATAAAAAATAGGCAACGGTATCCCGGGAAAACCAAGACGCCATTGCCTTTAATGCGGAAAAGATATGTTTTTCATGTGCTCTCTGTCAATAAGAAAAATAAGAAAAACAAGAGATTTTATGATTGAAAATCGTAAGAATAACATGCTAACTAGTTTAAATACAATAAAATAAATTGCAGAACAACTATTTCTCCCAATAGTTACATCTACTGTAGACCGAATCCTGTCTTTTGAGGAAAATGTAAAAAGAGGTGCCTATGACATACACAAAGGATGAGATAATAGAGTACATGAAGGAGGAGGATGTGAAGTTCGTTCTTCTTTCGTTCATCGACATACGGGGGAAGATGAGAACGACGACCATCATGCCGTCCGAAATGGGGAGGGCTTTCGAATACGGAATCTCGATAGACGGATCGGCAATCGACGGTTTTTCGTCTGACGGCGTACACTCCGATCTTTTTCTCAATCCGGACATATCGTCATTCACTATTCTTCCCTGGAGACCGGACCAGGGCAAGGCAGTGAAGTTCTTCTGCTACGTCACATTCCCCGACGGCAGAAGTGTCGGGACAGACTCGAGGACGGTGTTGAAGAAAGCTGTCGGGAAAGCAGAGGAGAAGGGGCTTTCCTTCTTCTTCGGAACCGAATACGAATTCTATCTCTTCCCTCTGAACGAGGACGGTAAGCCTTCAGAGAGGCCGATCGACAGCGAAGGCTATATGGCCTCCTCTCCTCTCGACAGGGGAGAGGCCATCAGACGCGAGATATGCCTGATGCTCGAGGATCTGGGCCTTCATCCGGAGGTGTCTCACCACGAGGAGGGGCCGGGCCAGAACGAGATAGACTTCTCATATTCCGATCCCCTTACAGCTGCGGACAATGGAGAGACCTTCTGCCAGGTAGTGCGTACAGTTGCCTTGCGAAACGGCCTCTATGCCGATTTCTCTCCCCGTCCCGTGGAGAATGCACCGGGAAACGGCCTTCATATCAACATATCAGTCAAAGGCGCAGAGGGCGACAGCCTTTCCTATATGACTGCGGGAATCATGAAATATATCAGGGAGATGACTCTCTTTTTAAACCCGTCGGAGGCATCATACAGGAGACTGGGACGTGACAAGGCTCCCCGGTATATCTCATACTCGTATGGAAACCGGTCTCAGCTTATCAGAATACCGGCGGCATCGGGGCCGTACGTCAGGGCTGAGGTCAGAAGCCCGGACGCGGAGTGCAATATATACCTGGTACTGGCTCTTATTATCAGCGCGGCGGCTGAGGGGATAGAGAAGAGGCTCGAACCGCCGCTCAGTATCGACGCAGATCTCTACAATACGGAGATCGGAGAGGAGTTTCTTCTTCCGCAGTCACTCGAAGAGGCGAAGAGTGCGGCATCGGAGAGTGATTTCCTTCTCCGTGTACTACCCGAAGAGGTGATTTCCTTCTACACGGACTAGAGATATGCTGAACGAGAGAGTCTATTCGGTCCTGATAGTATCATCAACGCCGTCGTTCGAATCCTTTGTCTCCCAGCTGCTTCTCCCTTCTCTATACTATCCGGTGAAGTATGTTACTGGGGCGCTCCAGGCGCGGCGGCAGGTCATCTTCAGAACTTACGATATTATAATGATCAACAGCCCGCTTGAGGATGAGAACGGACTGGGGTTTGCACGTGATCTCTCGCAGAAAAATCTTTCGTCCATTCTTTTTCTCTCCCCGGGAGGGAGTTACAGCGAGGCTGAGGCTGCGCTGAGGGGAAGCGGTGTATATATAATGAAGAAACCTCTCTCGCTTCCACTGCTTTCAACTGCAGTGTCGTGGCTGACAACGACGTGTGACAGAGTAGGGCGGATTGCGGAAGAGAAGGTGAAAGTCGAGGAGAAGATGGAGGAGATAAAGCTTGTCAACAGAGCAAAATCACTCCTGATGAACAAACTGGCGATGAGCGAGAACGACGCACAGCGCTACATAGTACGTGAAGCCATGGACAAGTGCATCTCCAAGAAGGAGGAGGCCGTTCTTATCATCAACACATACAATCCTTTATGAACATCCACTCTCATGCGGTAATAAGTTGTCCTATGAAAGTGTTGCTCTGCCTTACTTCATAGAGCGGATTAAGAAAAGGCAGAGAATTATCCCTGCCTCTTGAATCCGGAAAGCTGTTCTCAGTCAGAAGACAGCTTCTTGTAGTTTTCCATTATCTTGTTCTTTTCTTCTTCTGAGATGCCGGAAGAAGCAAGAGCTTCCTTAAATCTTTCTTCCGTCCGTTTATTACCACGCTTCTCCATTTCCATTCCGTAGCCGATTGTCACCACTTCCTGCAGGTTCTCTCCCAGAAGGTTTTCATACATCACAGCTTTCCTCTTTTCACTAACCGGATAGTTGGAACAAGATTGTCCGCAAAGAAGAGTATCGCACAGCAAAGGCCGGATGTCAGCCCGCCAATCGGGGACAAACTTATACTCCATAGTGT
>CAVDOI010000058.1:0-12824 GCA_963610485.1 Lachnospiraceae bacterium | reverse complement strand
GTTTCTGGGCCGCTGCCTGTCGAGGATATTGTCAAGCGTAATTCCGTATGGGAGGCCCCCGGGACTCTCAATGACTATTCTGTCAGGATACTGACGTACAAAGATGCTTCCCTCCATCTGATAGTTTCTATGACTTACGGCATTGAGGAGAGCTTCTCTCACGACGCGTTCATTGAATGTGGGGATATCGAAAACGAACAAGCCTTCCTGATAGTGCTGTTTGTCGTTTCTCAGGTTGACAAGATTCCACAGACGGTCATAGGAGAGGAAGAATCCCTCTTTGATTTCCTCTCTCTGATTTGCAGGCCCCGAGGATTCCTTCGAGCGGTACTCGAAGATGATTTCGTGCCTCGATAAGTACATCCTGATAGCTTCGTTCTTCCCGAAGAGTATCAATGCCGCATAAGTAACGCCCTTATCCGTCACTGCACCTGAATCGTAAAGAAGCTGCTCTTTAGACAGAAGTTTGATATTCTTTCTTCCGGACTTTTCAATCCAGCGCTGGCGGAAGTTTTCTACCGCATTATCATCAAGGTCATTGGTTGTGGCACCCTCGCAGATCTGAGCGGAAAAATCGAATCCTGACTCATTGTAGATCCTGTGGCGAATTTCCTGACTCATCATTTTCAGTACATCGCCTTCATAAACCCAGGCAATCCCGTCACATTGGACGGGCAATCCTATCGGATGTCCGTTGACAGTAAATATGAGAACCCGCTTTCCGTCGTATTCCAGGTCCTCGAAATCAACACCTACACCGAGTTTGTCCATCAACCCGATCCGTGTGCGTTCGGGCTGCTCGAAGGCGTTGCTCCCGACAACCATACGGGGTCTTTTGTCCGTGATACCGAGAACGAGCTTCCCGCCTCCGTCATTGGAGAGCGCACAGCAGATTTGAGCAGCTTCTTCGAAATTGAAACGGTTCTTTGCTTCCTTGAACTGTAGATGTTCTCCTTCCTTGTCTTTCAGAAGTTGTTCTATATATTCTCTACATGACATAACACGTCTCCCGCTAAGTTTTAGACCATTAGGTTCTTGAACTAAGTATAATCCACTCTGACACTACTGCCACAATTGATATGTTTCATCTTTAAGCTACTCCTCTAAACTCCATGTATTCACATGTAATCGGTCGTCAGCAATTCATATTAATTAATGCAGATTCCTCTGAGATTTCATGAAAATAGCATGCGCATCCTGCTTCTCCGGGGAAACACAGGGGGTCTGCATTTAAGTCGACGGATTGTAGTGGCAATGGGATTATCACGTACTCTCTGGAGTTTTCTCTTCAAAGCTTTCTGCCTTTTCAAGGAATTCATCGACAGTCATTCCAAGGTCGGAGGCAGCTTCCTCGGCTGTTATCCTTCCTTTTTTGTAATACAGTAATGTTGTCTCAAATATGCCTTCAGCTCTTCCTTTTCTTTCTATTTCATCACCAAGAATACTCATTTCATCTATTAAATCACCAAGACTGCACATATGCTGAACCTCCTCATCCATTTGTGTCGTCATTGCAATGTTATATTTTTCACTGAGAACTCTCTTCTTCTCCTCGGGACATGCAGTGCTGGAGAAGAGAGTATTCAAAAGGTTGAGAATGTCACATTCCGCATCACTCTCTGCCTCGCCAAGATTCAGAACTATAACCTCTTCCAGGTCGTATGCTTTTTCCTTCACATATGATGTTCCGACAAGAGGTTCTTCTACTGTATGGTATCTGAACATGCCGTTCCTTCTCGATCCGGGAGTGGACGGACAGATCCATATCGAATAGACCTTCCGTATCTTCTCGTAGTGATTTCCAGAGAAGACCGTGCCGTGCTGTTCGGAGATCATTCTCGCGCAGTAATACATGCCGCGGGTGACAAGGGAGTAGCCCGGCCTGTCGTCAACCCGGATTTCGAGATTGATGATCAGTGTGACGGGATTCCCGCTCTCGGGAGCAACGGCATTGAAACGGACATCGTAATATACTGTTTCCTCATTGATTGAATTAGACTCCGAATTCATCTGTTTCAGTTCATCGTCACCGTTGATTCTCTCACCTCTGGCGAGCTGACCGCTGTGAACGGCATGATCTGAAATCTCAACTTCTCCTGTAAGACAGTGTTCGGAGATGAACTCCACGCTGTAGGGGTAGAATTCCTTCACACAGGTCTTCAGGATCCAGGCGTCGACTGCCTTGAAGGCAAGAATGCGTTTTGCAAGCCTGTCGTATCCGGCCTTGTCGGCGGCTGTGTCGATGATTTCTGCGGGATTAGTCTGTCTTTCCACGTTTCAGCACTTCCTGCTCCTCAAGTTGAATCTGTGTGAACTTTCGTCACAATTGAATTGTACTTCATTATCGTGTGAATGTCATGTGGAAAGGCCGATTATTTTCATAATGGATAACAAATAGTGCCGAGGCTGAGGCTTGTCCCGGAAAGTGCTGAAACTGCGGGACAATAGGCTTCGGTAAAATTGTCAAACAGCCCCTTTTCCGAGTATTCTTGAAGCGTGAAACATAAGTACGAGCTCGATGAGAGCCTCCAGAGTCTCTATAAGATACATACACCTTTCTCGAAGGTGCTCTTTCCGCCTGCAAATCTCTTTCTCCGTCTCTTTACCCTCCGTTCGGGTTCCGGCATCGTCGTCAGGAGATATACACTCTCCGGCCTTCCTGTCCTTGATGTTGCACCGGAAGGAGCCTCTGCTGATATTCCCATCCTCATCTACCTCCACGGCGGGGCCTTCGTATACAGAGCGGCGCCGTATCACTATAAGCTTGTGAGGGAGTATGCCCTGTCGGGATGCAGAGTGCTTATGCCCGACTACTCTTTGTCACCGGAGAACAGGTATCCCGCAGCCGTTCTCGAGACTGTCGCTCTCTACAGACGGGCACGTGAAAATCTTTCGTCTTCCGTCGCACTCGGAGGTGACAGCGCAGGAGGGGAGATAGCGCTATCCTCGACGCTGAGAATCATCGGGGAGGGGATGGAGGCGCCGCAGTTTCTGATGCTCATATATCCCGTGGTGGACAATGTGATGACAGAGTCGAAGAGAAGGTTTACAGATACCCCGGTATGGTCATCCGTGCTCAATGAGAAGATGTGGAGGCTCTACCTCGGAGAGGAGGAGTACAGAAGCGTACTCGAGAGTCCGCTTCTTTCCCTGTTTCCTCCCGCCTACGTTGAAACACCCGTCCTCGACGCTCTCCATGACGAGGCCTTGATGCTCGCCGGAAAGCTCCGGGAAAATGGTGTGCCTGTTGTCTGTCATGATGTTCCGTCGGCACCTCACGGCTATGATATGATCCTTTCCTCTCCTCTTGTAAAGGAAAGCATCGAGGCGAGAAAAAACTACATTATGAGCCGGTGGTGTTAAAAATAAACAAAATTTATGGCACTATTCTGTTAAGTAATATTGCATTTTGTGTTCTATAAGTGTTAAAAGATTTCCGGAACACTGAATATGGGATTATTAGAATTTATAAACCAGATGATTAACAGTCCGATGCTCCTCGTATCCTCGATACTGACGCTCGGTGTTATATTGGTAAACGGCTGGACGGATGCACCGAACGCAATCGCAACCTGTGTTTCAACAAGGGCCATCGGAGTCAGAAAAGCCATCATAATGGCTGCCGTCTTCAACTTCTTCGGCGTTCTCGTGATGACGAGTATCAACGCTTCGGTTGCAATGACAATATCGAACATGGTCGATTTCGGGGGAGATGCGAGAATATCGCTGATAGCGCTCTGCGCGGCGATGGCTGCTATCGTCATATGGGCGACTGCGGCATGGTACTTCGGTATTCCGACAAGTGAAAGCCACGCCCTCATCGCGGGGCTCTCCGGCGCAGCTGTGGCTATTCAGAACAGCTTCAGCGGCATCAACGGCGCGGAATGGGTAAAGGTCATCTACGGCATTGTCCTTTCGACGCTCCTGGGCTTCGTCCTGGGCTTTTTAACCTCAAGGCTTACGGTTTTCCTATGCAGGAACAGGAACAGGTTCAAGACTGACAGATTCTTCGGTACGGCACAGGTTGCAGGAGGTGCTGCAATGGCCTTCATGCACGGCGCACAGGACGGCCAGAAGTTCATGGCGATCTTCCTTCTGGGGTCGGCATTCGCCTCCGGCAATACCGGGATATCGACATTCACGGTTCCCCTGTGGCTCATGATCCTGTGCTCCGTTGTGATGGGCCTCGGAACATCCATCGGAGGATACAGAATCATCAAGTCCGTCGGTATGGACATGGTGAAGCTCAAGCCCTATCAGGGCTTTGCAGCCGACGCCGCGGCGACGCTCTGTCTTTTATTTTCGTCACTTACCGGTATTCCTGTCAGTACGACACATACGAAGACAACGGCAATCATGGGTGTCGGAGCCGCAAGAAGAATGAGCAACGTCAACTGGAGCATCGTCAAGGAGCTCGTGCTGACCTGGGTATGCACATTCCCCGGCTGCGGAATCCTGGGCTTTCTACTGGCTAAACTATTTCTCTTGATATTTGCATAAGGAGGCCTCTCTATGGCTAAGAAAGGAAACGACTATTTTGAAATGATCAAGAAGCAGACGGAGTTCTGTGTAAAGGCCTCCGACCTTCTGGAGAACATCCTCTCGACATTCGACAGCTCGAAGGTCAGCCAGTACAGAGCTGACATGCACAGAATCGAGAACGATGCAGACGAAGTGCATCACGAGATTCTCAATAAGCTCTCCACGGAGTTCATCACTCCCATCGACCAGGAGGACATTCTCCATCTCGTCCAGATCATTGATGATATAACGGACGCGCTCGACGAGGTGATGATGGATGTCTACATGTACCATGTCGAAGTCAAGCTCCCGAGAATCGACGAGTTCGTCGTCATCGTCAACCGCTGCGTCCACGCACTCGACGATGCTGCGGAGGAACTGAGGAACTTCAAGAAGCCCGAGAAGCTTCATAACCTCCTTGTCCGTGTAAACGACATCGAGATCGAGTCCGACAACATCTACACCGAAGTCATCTACGACCTCTTCGCTTCCGACGTCGATGCCAGGAGGCTCTTCGCCGCAAGGGAGATCTACGAAGGGCTTGAAGACTGCTGCGACCTCTGTGAACATGCAGCCGATGTCATCGAACAGGTCATCATCAAGAACACCTGATGCAGCAGTGTAGTCCAACGGAGAGAAAGACTATATAATACTGGGCTATGGTCGTACTTGCTGTTGATTTGAAGAACGGTACTTTTACTGAAAGAGAGTGGAAGGGGGAGTCCTCTTCTCTTGAATGCGCACTCTCTCTCCAGAGTGAGTACGGCGAAGAAAGTCTCGTCATAGGATCCGTTGCAGAAGGGAAGACGGGGGACGGGGCTGCGTCTCTTTTCCCGATTGTCTATCACTCTGAAATATCGGGTAAGAGGGAGATAGCCGCCCTTACATCATCTCACGGCTACTCGCTTCTCCGTCTCGGCATCAAGGCCCTCGTAATCACAGGACGTGCGGACAAGCTCAGATATATAACCCTTTCACCCTCGAAGAGGGAGATTCTCCCTTCGGAAAACATGAGGGCCGAAAGTTCGTCGTCATTCGAGAGCGTCGTCACAGCGCCCGGCGAGATTGCACTCACGACAGGAATCGCCGCCGACAAGGGGGTATGGTACGGCGCGCTGCAGTACAGGGGACGCAACGTACCGGGGCTCGGGCTGGGACACGCATTCTTCTCTCACAATCTCAAGTCGATAGTTCTGACTTCCTTCTCCGACGGAGGACAGGAACGTAAGAGTGAAGCTCCCCAGAAGCGGATCAGAAATACCTTCATGGAGGGGCTCCGGACATACGGGGAATATTCGATCATCCCGTCGTCCTCGAGACTGGGATGGACTCCTGTCTACAACTACTCCGACCGCTTCGACCCGAGGGTTGCCAATATAGACGGCCGCTCTCTTGCCGAGAGGTACGGTAACTACCCCGACGGCTGCAGGGGCTGCTTTCTTTCGTGCCTGAGACGCACCAGGGACGGGGACGCCCTTCCCAGGTGGACAGACCTGTTGTATCTAGGACCCAATATCGGGATATTTGATTTAGCGAACATCCGGAAGATATACGATGCAGCAGTCTCCAGCGGGCTTGAGATACCGACGCTCGGAGGTCTTCTCGCGTACATACTTTCTCTTCCCGCCGGGGAGAGAAGTCTATACCTCAGAGACGGCTCCGTGGAGAATATAACGGCCTTCATCTCGCGCCTTAGTACGGGCTCGGTACTCCCGAAGGGGCTTGAGTCACTCCCCGACGCAGTCCAGGGCTATGACCACAGGCCTGTCTTATATGATGTGAGGGGAGCTTTTGCAGAAGCGCTTCTTCTTTCCCAGGGACTTGATTTCACCCTTCCCGGGACGCTCTTCTTCCCGAAGAGGAGCGTGAATGCGGAGTGTGCTGCCATTTTTGCGCTCTACGAGACAATATATACTCTTGCTCTCATGTCTCTAGGCTGCTCTCCCTTTACCGCTTTTGTTGAATATTTCTCGCGCCTTCCCGATATTGTCTTCAGAGTGCCGCTTCTTGCGCGCTTTGCTCTGAAGAGATTCACCGCCTACGGATATAAAGCCGGGGAGCTTCTTGAGACAGGATACAGACTTCTCGAAAAGCTGGGTCTCGAGTGGCATGAAATTCCCAGATGCTTTACTTTCAACAGCGTCTCGTCATACGACGCGGCCACCGTGCCATTAAAGAGGCTTCAGTCCCGGTACGACGAGGAGAAGCTGAGAATGCTTATCTCTCTGAAGTCGTCGAGGGCGAAGAGGGCTAAGAAGGACGGTGTGAAGAGTGCGAATGTCGCCCCCTCCGGGGACCGGGGAAGCGACGCCGATCCCGGATTAAGCGAGTAAAGATTTCCTTTCCTCCTGATGACGGGTATATGGGTGTGCCCCGTGATGAGGACATCGGTGTCACGGGGGATATCTACCGTAGTGTGGCCGTGCGTGACCGTCACCTTCCTTCCATAAATCTCCGTTGTATACACCAGCGGCGGGAAGGGCAGTGTGCCGTATTCGTAATAGCGGTCGCAGTTGCCCCTTGCTCCTTCTATCGAGAAGAAGAGGGGGTCATACGGGTCGGGACAGAGGTCTCCTGCACAGAGCAGTCTCTCCGACGAGAAATGTTCTGCGGCCTTCCGTATTCTTCTCATGGCCTCCCTGTCGCCGTGGACATCGGAGAAGACAAGACAGTTTCTTTCCATACAATGATGATAGAGCTTTTTCTCTTCTTGGTGTTATACTCATTCCAGGAGTTGATACGACAATGGAAGAAAGACGGCTGACATTAAGCGACGGAAAGAAACTCTTCTACAGAGTTTGGAAAGCTGAGAATACAAAGGCTACTGTGCATATAAACCACGGAATGGCCGAACACAGTCTGAGGTATGATGCATTCGCATCCTTTTTAAACGTCCACGGTTATACGGTATTCTGCCAGGACCACCGCGGACACGGAAAGACGAAGAGCGGTAAGGACGAGACGGGCTGGTTCGCAGAAGAAGGGGGCTGGAGGCTTATCTGCAGCGACTCGTATGAACTCGACAAGCTCATTGCCGAGGAATATCCCGGTGTTCCGCACTTCATCTTCGGTCACTCGATGGGCTCGTTCCTCACACGAACCAACATCGCCCTCCACAGCGGCGACTACACAGCTGCAGTCATTATGGGGACGGGGGCGAGCAAGGGCCTCGTGAGCAGGTTCGGACGTATGATCGCCCTCAAAAGATGTAAGAAATACGGCTCGAAGCATAAGGATGAGTTTCTGAACAACCTTGCCTTCGGTTCATACCTGAGGAAGTTCGATTACAAGAACGAGGGTGTGTGCTGCTGGCTCTCCTCCGACAGGAACGAGGTGAAGAAGTACGAGGATGACGAGGACTGCGGCTTCATATGCTCCTCGCGCTTCTACGCAGACCTCATCGAAGGGCTTGAGACTGCAAACGACCCCTCACTCATCGCATCGATCCGCAAGGATCTCCCCATACTCTTCCTCTCGGGTGACATGGACCCGGTGGGAAACTACTCCAAAGGTGTCGTGAAGGCCTCCTCGCTCTATAAGGATGCGGGGATAAAGGATGTGCGCCTCAAGCTGTACAAGGACGGAAGGCATGAAATCCTGAACGACGTCATGCGTGACGAAGTCATGAATGACGTACTCTCATTCTATGAGGAGTTCTGCCGATGAACCCGATAAGAAAGGGCCTCTCCTGGCTTAAGGATTATTTCTCCGTCGTCGGAAAGGCCCTGGGCAAGATAGGAACCGACAACATTTCGATACTCGCCTCCGGCATGGTCTATTCGACGCTTGTCGCCATCGTACCCTGTGTGACCTTTCTTTCGGCACTTCTTACCGGACTCGGAGGAACGGAGAACTTCATGACTGTGGTCGGGGACTGGCTGAGGGAGACATTCGGCGAGACGGAGGGTACCTTCGTTCTCGAGAAGGTGACTCTCTTCAGCCGCAATGCAATGTCGCTCGGGATAGTCGGCCTTATCTTCTTTGTAATATCGGCATCTCTACTGGCTGTACAGATAGACACGATAATCAACAACATATTCCGCTCCCACCATCCGGGAGGCGGAATGAAGCGCTACGGAAAGATAATCATATTCATCATCGTCATGACAGTCTTCGTCGCCTTCTCGCTCTCGCTTTCGGAGGCCGTGAAGAACGACGTCTATTCCCGTATAGGGGTGGACTCGAAGAAGGGCACCTTTGCTCTCATAATGAAGGAGGGCGGACAGTACGGCGTCATCTTCCTCATATTCTTCTTCCTCCTCTTCTATGTACCGAATGTGAAGGTGAAGCTCTCGTCAGCTGTCGCGGGCTCTGTGTTCGGTACAATCGTGATGACGATCTTCTACCAGATATTCACACACCTGATAATATCTACAGTGAAGTTCTCGGTCATCTACGGCTCCCTTGCCGCGATACTCCTCGTTCTCTTCTACTTCTATGTGGTCTGGTACATTATAATCCTCACGGCCGAGACGACCTTCATCTACCAGTTCAGACCCGATAAGGAGGCGTACGACGACTCCATTCTCACTCCCGAGAGGGAGATCGACGAGGGGTTGAGAGTCCTCTCGGAGGCTGCAAGGAGCTTCGAGAAGGGAGAAGGGGGGATATCGGGAATGAAGGCCGCGTCAAGGGCCGGCGTCATCTATTTCAGGACGACCACGTACCTCAGGCTTCTTGCCGAGAACGGCTTTCTCAAGGAGCTGACAACATCGGAGTACATACTCGCCCGTCCCTCTTCGGAAATCAGGCTCTCCGATGTCGTATCGGCACTGTTCACAGGTGACGGACTGGACGAGACTTCCGTACTCCGCACATTCTACACGTCGGGACTCAAGGCAATCGAAGGCCTCACGCTCGCCGACATTCTTTCGAGGCCCTCATGATACTGGACAGATTCACAGAGGAAATACTCACACCTGACATCAGTCAGAACATCCCCCGTCCGGACAAGGGTGTCATAGAGAAGAGGAATGTCGAGGGGATTGAAATCCGCTTTATAAAGGACGGCGTTCCCTCCGGCTTCAATTCCGTCGTCACCATCCCTTGGGCTCTCTGCGCCCTGAGGAACGGCAGGTACATCTTCGCCGTCTCGGTTGAGCGCGAAGACCTGAGGGAGATATCACGCATGACGGGAATGAGCGTGAAGACGCTTCTTTCCGAATACGGCGTCAAGAACTATCTTCTCGACCCCGTGCTTGTCATGTACGGCGGCGGGGAGAGGGAGGAGCTCGGACGCTTTACCCTCCCTCTCGACGAAGAGGGGGTTAAAAGATACCTCAACGAGGCTCTCCTCGACGCACTCGACCTCATAGAGGAATGCGATGAATAGAATCTCCGTGGGGCTCATCGGCGACGGCCTCTCGTGCTACCGGCATGCCCGCGCCGTCAGCACATCCGCTCACTTTGCTCTTTCATCGATTGCGCCGCTTGATATTCAGAAGGGCCGTGAGATCATGAGGATACACAACATCCCTCACCTTGACAGGGACCCGGAATACCTCCTCGAGAGGGACGATATCGACGCCGTCGTGATTGCGCTCCCGACAGAGCTCCATATGCGCTACACGGAATATGCGGAGAGGCACGACAAGATTGTCGTCATCGAGAGTCCCGTGACGCTCTCTCTTGAAGAGGGTGAGGAAATCTACAGGAAGGTGAGGGACGAAGGAACATTCCTCTTCAATGCCAACCCCTATCTTTACGCGCCGGCTCTTGAGCGCATAGACAGAAACTCATTTCAAACATTTTCGCTCTCGTTCTCATCGCTTTATCTCAGCAGAAACGAGATGCTCCATATTGCACTCGAGACTCTTGTCAGAGCCTTCGGAGGAATCAAGGCGCTCGTGGATGCAGGGGACGGGGAGTGCGGAGCCGTGCTCGAAAGAGGAGAGGGGACAATCTCGCTTCTGAAGAAGCCGGATTCATACGGCCTGACACTCAAAGCCGGAGACGTGCTCATCTTCGATAACGATGAATACTACGGCTTCCTTCCCGGCTTCTACCGTTATCTCTTCCACACACTCGAAAGCGGCTCTTCATCCGAGGATACCCTCTTCTGTACTCTCGAAGCCCTCAGGGCGGAGACAAAACCGGATATTCCTAATAACACTACAACTGCCGCCATCGAGGAAGGCAGGAAGCTTATGTCCGACCCTGCTGCTCCTCGTTATTCCGATATGGCTGATCTTAAGGCTGCGCTGGAAAATTGAGCCGCTTGTAAAATCCTGAACAATATGCCTCTGATGAGAGCAGTCGTTCCGTCACACTTCCGGGATACACTTTCTGCCATGGAATAAAAAACTTGCGGATATGAAATTATTTTCGTATAGTTTTGTTATCTGAAAAAGGAGGAGACTGTGACGGCAGCGAGGGATTCCCGGCTAATGGAGATGATCGGGAACGATGATGAGAAGTTCAATGCGAAGGAGACGAAGGTTCTCAAATACCTCCTTGCCAACGAGAAGGATCTTCTCGATCTCTCGATATCTGACATAGCGGACAATGCGGGCGTCAGCAAAGGCACAGTCGTCAGATTCTGCAAGGTGCTCTCCTTCAACGGCCTCAAGGATTTCAAGGTCTGGTACGAAGCGGGAAAGAGCAGGAAGTACAGTCCCGTCGTATCACTCAAAGGCGATGAGTCCTTTCCCATGGTCTCCACAGCCCTCAGAAACGCCCTTGCCTGCACTCTCGAAAAGACGCTGGACGATGAGAACCTCGCCGTCCTCTCATCCGTCATGGATCAGATCAGGAACAACGACAGGATTTCAGTTGTGGCAGGGGAGGAGGAGTCCCCGTCCGCACTCACCCTTGTCTCTCTCATACGAAAGCGGTTTCCTGAGAAGAATGTCTCCGTCAACGATGAAGCAGACCCCTCTGCTCCGTTTTCTCTTGTCTTCAGTCTGTCCGGTAACGACAGGAAGGTGGTGACGCACCTTACCGACGTCATACTGGGAGGCGGAAAGGTCACGGCATTCACAGCAGATGACAGCTCTCTTGTCGGGAAGGCCTCGTCGTCCCTGGTCCTCCTCTCCGATGAAATGATTGTCACCTATGACGAACACCTCCTGGGGCGTATGTCGCTCATGAGCGCCGTCGATTTTCTGGGGATAATCCTTCTGAGAGATTGAAAGTGGACAGCCGTACGAAAGACTACTATGAGAGATACAGCAGAGAGTACTCCCTTTCCACCGGATCCTACCTTGTTACGGATGCTCTCGATGAATTTCTCTCTCATATCAGAAAGGACGGCAGGATACTCGACTGTGGCTGCGGCTCGGGACGTGACAGCAGATACTTCCTCTCTCTCGGCTACAATGTCGACATGATCGACATCAGCGAAGGTATGTGCCGCATTGCAGGTGAATATACGGGGAAAAAGCCCGTCTGCATGGACTACATGGATCTCAGACCCTCCGTTCTCTATTCCGGGATCTGGGCACAGGCATCCCTCCTTCACGAGAGACGGGAGAATCTGAAGAAGGCGTTCACTGTTCTTTCTGCGTGCATCGAGGACGACGGCGTTATTTATGCCTCGTTCCGTTACGGAGATAAAGAGAGACGGGAAGGGGAGAGATGGTATACCGATATGGATGAAAAGTCCCTTCCTCTTCTTCTCCCCGACGGAATGGAGGCTGTGAAGATGTGGCAGAGCAGTGATGTCAGACCCCTCTTCAGCTACAGATGGTTCAACGTGATTCTCAGGAAGGTGAAGAAAGAAAGTCATGCTCACAATTAAACCTAAGATAAACGCAAAAGTAGAACTATCATTTTAGAAGCAGATTCTCCTTCTTGAAATCCTCGACATTGACGTGTGCCGGGACCTTAAGCCCTAGGAGTTTGTAGTAATCCTTCACCTGCTTGCACGGTGTCTCAACAGTCACCATTCCTCTGTCATTACGGAAGCACATCAAGGACTGGGACTTGCCGTAAAGTTCTGAAGCGGAGAGTCCGCTTCCTCCCATCTTCTTTCTCAGAAGAAGAAGGACGGTGGTATTGATGATGTCGGAGAGTATTTTTCCTCTGACGGCCTCATCAGTCCACTTCGAGAGGGGAAGGAGGTCCATGTATTCCTTGCATGTTTTGAATACCACTTCGATGTTGGTACGGCCGAAGTAACGGGTGAGAATATCCTCCGGAGTCGAGTCTATGTTGGAGAGAAGGATGAAGAAACCGTACTTTACACCCATCCAGTCCTTATCCGAGTCTTTCATTTCCTCGAATGCGCCTTCTTCAAGTTTGAAGCGGAAATCCCTGTAGCCTTTAAGTGCGTTGGGCTCATCTACATATATATAGGCGAATAC
>CAVDOI010000057.1:0-12961 GCA_963610485.1 Lachnospiraceae bacterium | reverse complement strand
CTCGGCATACTGTTCACAATGTACAGCAGGAGGATAAAACTGAATCAGGATGTTGTTGACGATATAACACAATATTTTCCTGATCTGGTTTTCAAGACAATTATTCCACGATCATCAAGACTGGCGGAGGCACCGTCTCACGGACTTCCGATCAACTATTACGATAAGTCGTCGGCAGGAGCGAAGGCATTCGTCAAATTAAGCGAGGAGGTGATCAGCCGTGGCTAATGACAGAAAGAGAGGCCTGGGTAAGGGAATCGGATCGCTGATGAGCGGTTTCGATTTTGACACACAGACAGAAGATATTCTTACAAAGACAATCAACGAAGAAGCCAGACAGAACAAGATGGCCATCGTACAGCTCGATATTTCCCGTATAAGGACCAATCCCAGTCAGCCGAGAAAATACTTCGATGAGGACTCTCTCAACGAGCTGGCCCAGTCTATAAAGGCGCAGGGGATTATCCAGCCGCTGACAGTCGAGGAGATAGCTCCCGGAGAGTTCTCCATTGTCGCCGGAGAGAGAAGATACCGTGCCGCAAAGATGGCAGGACTTGAGAAAGTTCCTGCAATCGTGATGACGTTCACGGATGTGCAGAGAATACAGGTCTCTCTCATCGAGAACATCCAGAGAGAGAACCTCAATGCAGTTGAAGAGGCACAGGCTTACCAGTACCTCATAGACAAGACAGGATATACACAGGAAACTGTTGCGGAGAAAGTAGGAAAGAGCAGATCTTCAATAGCAAACTCCCTCCGCCTTCTCGCCCTTTCGGACCAGGTCAAGGATGACATCGTATCGGGGGCTATGACGGCAGGGCATGCGAGAGCGATTCTTTCGCTTGTCAATCCTGCGGACAGACAGCTTCTGAGAGACAAGATTGTCCACGATAATCTCTCCGTCCGTGATGCCGAGGCCCTTGCTTCTGCATACAACAAGGGACACAAGCTCATAAAGAAGAGAAAGAACGGACAGAAGGACGAAGAAGTAAGTAAGACCGAGGAGAAGTTCACTTCTTCCGTCGGCGCCAAATGCGAGATTAAAGGCTCTCTCGACAAGGGAAGACTGATAATCAAGTACAGAAGCACCGCAGACCTCGAGAAGCTCTATGCTCTTCTGAGCAAGGGTGAGATACTTTTTGAAGAGTAACTATTCATATTAAAAGGAAATAAACATGAAAGACGGATTATATGCTGTTCTAAAGACAAAAAAAGGTGACATTACACTTGAACTTGAATACAGGAAGACTCCGATGACGGTCTGCAATTTCGTAGGGCTGGCAACAGGTGTTCTCAATATGGAGAACCCGGGAAAGCCCTTCTATGACGGGCTGACATTCCACAGGGTCATCGACAACTTCATGATCCAGGGCGGATGCCCGAAGGGGAACGGTACAGGCGGCCCGGGATACAGATTCCCCGATGAATTCGAAGATTCTCTCAGGCACACCGGTCCCGGTGTCCTTTCGATGGCTAATGCAGGTCCCGGAACAAACGGCAGCCAGTTCTTCATCACGCATGTCGAGACACCATGGCTTGACGGAAAGCACACTGTCTTCGGCCACGTCGTCGAGGGGCAGAACGTCGTCAACAGGATAAAGCAGGGCGACAGGATCGAGAAAGTCGAAATCGTGCGTGTCGGTGCTGAGGCAGAAGCCTTCGATGTAAGTAAAGAGTCATTTACAAAATACGTCCAGGAGGCCGAAGAAAAGGCGTCAAAGGCACGCGAGGCGGCAAACAGGAAAATACTCGACGAAATCAAAGCACGTTATCCTGAGGCCGTTAAGACGCCGTCCGGTCTGATGTACGTCGTCGACAGAGCCGGCGACGGAGGCTCTTCTCCTAAATTCGGTGCAAAAGTTACTGTGCACTACGAGGGAAAGCTTCTCAACGGAAAGGTCTTCGACTCGTCATATCTCAGGAAAGCTCCTGCCACATTCAAAATCGGAGAAGTAATCGAGGGGTGGAACGAGGCTCTTGTCACGATGACGAAGAACGAGAAGAGAACTCTCATCATTCCGCCCGAGCTCGGATACGGAGAATACGGCTATCCGGGAGTCATTCCTCCGAATGCATATCTGATTTTCGAGGTAGAACTGCTTTCTTTCTAAGGAGTCATCTGTGAAGAACACCACCGTTTATGTCTGCAGGGAATGCGGTAGAGAAGAGTCCAAATGGACAGGACGATGTCCCGACTGCGGAAGCTGGAACAGCTTCGAGGAAAGGAGCGTCACGCCGCAGAAGACAGCAGCGGACAAGACTAAAACGGTAATAGATGACGGTGTGAGGACTCTCAGTGAAGTTCCGTACGAGAAGACGCTGAGGGTTTCATCGCGCATGGAGGAGCTCGACAGAGTCCTCGGAGGCGGCGTCATGAGACCGTCTTCCGTTCTTGTCGGAGGAGAGCCGGGGATCGGAAAGTCGACGCTTCTTCTCGAGCTCCTGGCAAATCTTTCTGAATATGCTCCGGTACTTTACATCTCGGGAGAGGAGTCTCCCTCCCAGGTGAGACTCAGAGCCGAAAGACTGAATCTTCCGACGGAGAGGATCCAGATTTATTGTGATACAAGGCTCGAGGCTCTCGTCGAGACCATCGAGAGGATAAAGCCCGGCTACATAGTCGTTGATTCAATCCAGACTCTCTCCTCCTCGCAGTCGGAGTCCTCCGCAGGGTCCCCCAACCAGATCAAGACCTGTTCGATGGAGCTCTCCATAAGAGCGAAGAAGATAGGCTCGGCCATCTTCTTCATCGGCCATGTGACAAAGGACGGTGTCATAGCAGGTCCCAAGATTGTCGAGCACATGGTAGATACCGTACTCTATTTCGAGAGTGCGGAGAACGGCATCAGACTCTTACGTGCATCGAAGAGCAGATTCGGCAGTGTCGATGAGATAGGCCTCTTCGAGATGACGTCCACGGGACTCAAGGGAGTAAAGGATCCCTCTCTCATGTTCCTCTCTTCAAGGGAGAACGAGGAGGTTCCTCCGGGAATCGTGTTCACGCCCGTCGTCGAGGGAAGCAGAACATTCATCGTAGAAATACAGACCCTGATTGTCGATGCAAGAAGCGGCTATCAGCGGATATACTCGGACAAGGTCGACCTGAACAGGATAAACAGGGTGGAGGCTATATTTCAGCGTCATGCCGGCCTTGATCTCTCGAAGGATGACATCTATGTGAATGTGGCCGGAGGTGTGAAGCTGTCGGAGGCGAGCATAGATCTTGCTCTCGCCCTCGCTCTCTATTCATCAAAGATGAACACAGCTCTGCCGTCGTCTTTTTCGGCTTTCGGGGAACTCTCCCTCGCCGGGGAAGTGAGGCCGGTTACCTTCCAGGAGAGAAGAATCAAAACCCTCTCGGATATGTCCTTCAGCCGTGTGCTCACAGCGTCGTCCTCTGCAGTCAAGGCCGATATAAAGGTCGACAGAGTCAAGGATGTAAGATCTGCCGTCATTGCCGCATTCAAGAAGAAAAACGGCTGAGATGACATGGGTTGCTATTGAAAAATCGAGGGTTGTTATTCGAGGGTTTTGAACAAGGCCCTCTTACCATCTATATCCTTCCAGAGAGTGTTAAGCATTTCATTGACCGCAGCTTCCGTTCTCTCGTCCCCGATGTTATCAAGAGCCAGAGCAAGAGAAAGACGGTCAACCTTGTTTTCTTTTGATGAGCAGTCAACTGTCGTCAGTTTTTCCGGATCATATCGCCAGAATTCGACTGCACACTGGTCCTCGGAATTCTGCAGTCTGACGGTTGCTCTTCTTTCCAGACCGGCTATACTACCTGTTGCATAACACACGGTTTCGGGCGGATTCAATGTCGAACAACCCGACAGTGCCGAGTATCCGCTTAAAAGCATGTTTTCCTCAATATCTGACTTTGATACATAGATTGTACGTTTTACTGGATTTTTCAGATAGTCCTTCGCCTCTTCAAAAAGAGCTTTCGGCTCTCTATCGGAGATGATGACCTTCTGCACACCTCGTCGTTCTGTCTGTATCAGGCCGGAGTCTTCAAGCTGTCTGCAAGCTCTCGATATAGATGTAGCAGTGAAAGAAAGGGCTCTGCATGCGTCACTTGTCAACATTTCACTACAGCCCTGATAAATGTAATAGAGGAGCAGCAGCTGTGTTGAAGGCAGAAGATCCTGATCTTCATGTTTCTCTGCATCGCAACGTTCCTGCAGATAGAGAGCCATAAATGGGAGATAAATCTGCCTGCCCTCGACGATGAACGGAATGTGTTCACCAAGGAGGTATTCTTTCTGTCGTGTGGTTAACCTCCCGGGAATAAGTACAGCGGTTGCTCCTGTTTCCTTTTCAATTCTTTCAATATGTTTCTTTACGGCATTGACGGCATCCATTTCCGTTTTCGGGTAAATGAAAACAGTTTTCATTCCTTCAAGCACGACCTGTTCCAGGCGGTACCTGGCGTTTATATAATTGGGAAAAGAAGGATAATCACTGTCAACGTGGACTGCCTGTATTCCAAGAACACTTTTCAGATATTCCATTTTTATTTTTCTCTCTTTTTCTCTTATCTGCATTATAACTTATTTTATGTTATGATGCAATTTTAAGTTGTAAATGTCCGGAAATGTAGGTTAATCATCCAGAAAAACTTTTGAGCGGACATATCTTATCTTTGCTCCGTAGTGTCCATCGCTCGTATCGCAAGCAGGAAAGGCCGGAAGATGAAGAAGTGAAAAAGTCAGCACTTCTAACTAAGTGAATATTTGCTTTTGAATTAAAGAGTTGGAAGTTAGTCGACTGCCGGATGTATGCTGCTGTATTTCCACAGTTTGAAGCGTTGTCAATATTGCACAAAACCTAAGGAAAAACAATAACTACGTGCAAATTCAACAACGCTGACGGATGAAAAAACAGGATGCAGAAACATCCTGTCTGTGATTTAAGTTTGTGTTCGTTACAGCCTTGCGAGGATGAACGGGAATCCCACAAGAGAGCCGAAGATGGAGCCGAGGCTGCTCATGAGGAGGGCGACAAGGCATTTGAGAATCCTGTTCTTGTACCATCCCCTGAGTGTCAGAGCGTCGTTGTTCACATTCTCGAAGTCCTTCACTTTCGGCGGCTTGAATGTCGCCTGCCAGATGCCGGCGAATATGCCGACGCCCAGTACGGGGTTGAGGACGAAGAACGGGGCCGTAACACCACTGAGGAGGCAGGTGAGAAGGGAGGCTCCTCCGATGAGCGTGAAGAGGAACGTACAGGAAGCATTGGCAGCCACCCAGTAGAGGAAAGCCTTGAGGCCCTGATCCCATCCGGATGAGAAGATTCCCACTGCAACGAGTGCGACGATGAGGACAGGGATTGTCCACTGTGCAATCTTTCCCGCCTTTCCGGGCTTCGGAATCTCTGTGATGGAGGATGTGTCTGTCGAGAGTTCTCCCTTCTCCAGAAGTTCGAAGTTCCTGATTATGCCCTGGGTGTGTCCGGCTCCGATGACTGCAACCTTGTTCTTTCCCTCGGATGTATAGATTGACGTGGCAAGATAGCGGTCCCTCTCGTCAATGAGAACTTCCTTTACGGAGGGAAGCTCCCTGGCCACTTCCTTCATCATGGACTCGAGAGTCTCCTCGTTCTTGAGCTCTTCAAGCTCCTCCTCGCTTATCTTCTCGTTGGAGAAGGATGCGGATATGAGCGTTGCAAGGAGTTTGCATTTGTTCCACAGGGAACTCTTTCCCCAGGCACGGCGGAACGTTATCTGGATCTCCCTGTCGCAGAGGGATACGGGGATGCCCTTTTCTCCGGCAAGCTTTGCAGCCCCCAGAATTTCGGCTCCGGGGTCGCTTCCCGTCTGGGCTCCCATCCTTTTCTGGAATGAGGCGAGGGCCGTGTTGGCAAGAAGCAGGAATCCTTTTCCCTCCTTGAACACCTTCTTGATATCCATGTTCTCGTAGGCGGAATCCTTGGTCTTGCTCTTCATTCTTCCGTCATCGAGTTCGATGCAGACTCTGTCGGGATTCTCGTTCTCGATGATTTCACGGACCTCTTCGGCACTATTCTTCGAAACATGTGCAGTGCCTACAAGGTGGATTGTGTCACCGTTGTCGAAGGTGATGATGTGGTAAGTATCGCTTACTTTCTGTGTCGTCATTTCATTTCCTTCAGGGAGGCACGGAGGAAGCCTAAGAGCCTTTCCGCCGACGCGATATCAAGATGTTCGTTGACGGAATGGATATCTGTCATGTTGGGACCGATCGAAACACTGTCCATGCCGGGAATCTTCGAGTTGATTATTCCACACTCGAGGCCGGCATGGATAGCCGTTATCTCGGGCTTCTTCCCTGTGTATTTTTCGTAGCATGCGGCAAGCTTGGCAGTAAGCGGAGACGAGGGATCGGGAATCCATCCGGGGTATCCGTCACCTGAGCAGACTTCAAAGCCGTTGCTCTCGGAGAGCCTCCTGATTTCCGCTGCGACATTCTTCTTCGCGCTCTCGATGGAGCTCCTGACGGAATAGATGATCTCCGCCTTCCCTCCGCCGATTCTGAGGATGGCGAGGTTGCACGACGTCTCGACGATTCCGGGGAGCGTCTGGGAGTATGCAATGACGCCGTTCGGACTGGATACGAGAACGTTCTTTACATTCTCGCTGACATCTTCGGGGAGAGCTTCTTCTGCAGCGGCAGTTTCCTTCACGCTTATTGTGATACCCGGATCGGAGTGAGAGTACTCGACTCTGAGATCCGCCTGGAGTTTCTCCGCTTCCCTGACGGCCTCTGCGGTATTCTCCACAAGAAGGACAGCCTTGAGGTATGACGGAATGACATTTCTCTTCGTGCCGCCTTCTGCATAGACTATCGTGCAGGATGGGAGACTGTTGAGGTAGCGTGCAAAAACTGCGATGGCGTTCGCCCTCATGCGGTGTATGTCGCCGCCGGAGTGTCCTCCGAGAAGACCCGAGATTTCGACTTCCACTGTTTTTTCTCCGGAAGTTTTCACAGCCTTGTATGTCTTATCTACGGTGACATCAAGTCCTCCGGCACAGCCGATGTAGAAGATGTCCTCCTCTTCGCTGTCGAGGTTGATGAGCTGGCGTGCGCTGACAAGCCTTTCATCGAGACCGAAGGCACCTGTGAGGCCGACCTCCTCGTTGACTGTGCAGATGCACTCTATAGGGCCGTGGACGAGAGTGTCGTCGGAGAGGATGTCTAGCATGATTGCTATTGCAATGCCGTCGTCGCCGCCGAGGGACGTATCCTTCGCACTGATATACTTTCCGTCACAAACGATGTCGATGGGGTCCTTTTTAAAGTCATGCTTCGAGCCTTCTCTTTTCACGCATACCATATCCATATGGCCCTGGAGGGCGACGGGAGGATAGTTCTCGCATCCCTTCGATGCCGGCTTCTTCATCACGACATTGCCCGTGCTGTCCTTCACAGCGCTGATGCCGTTCCTGCCCGCCCAGTCGAGAAGGAATGCCGCCACTCCCTCTTCGTTTCCGCTCTCCCTCGGGATGGATGAGATATCATTGAAATATGACCACAATCTTTTTTCCTTCAAATTGTCAAACCACATATGTGCATCTCCTTGGTTAAGATGAATGTAGCCATTGTATGTCATATCACGCGAAAAAACGATATGGATATCGTACTTTATTGTATAAAGTCACTTGCAACCGTCAGAAGTTAGAACCAAAATGAAAGATATGAAAGACAATATCCTTCTCATCATCAATCCCAATGCCTCGAAGGGAAAAGGCAGAAAGAAGGCCAAGAGAATCAAAGATATATTCGCCCTTCACGGCAGAAGTTGCGCCATTGCCTACACCTCGGGCAGAGGGCATGCGGAGAAGCTTGCGAAAAGCGGTGTTGAGTCGGGTATAAAGATCATCATAGCCGCCGGAGGTGACGGTACAGTCAACGAGGTCATCAACGGCATAATGAAGGCCAGAAACCATGAAAATGTCGCTATGGGCATCATTCCCGTCGGAAGAGGAAACGATTTCGCATGGATAGCGGGTATTCCCAACAACCTCGAGAAGGCGGTCGACATAATCCTCAACAACGAGCCCAAGGCTACTGATGTCGGCTTCGGGTGCGGAACCGACAGGGAAAAGGGCGTCTACTTCCTCAACGGCATGGGGCTGGGCTTCGAGCCGATGGTCAATTTCCGGGCACAGGAATACAGACACCTCAACGGAATGGCGAGCTACATCGCGGCTTTCATCCATATGCTCTTCAATCCCCCGAAGGGATATTCGATGCATGTGAAGATAGACGACGAGGAGTTCGATCTCGTCTCACAGCAGTTCTCGTGCAACAACGGCAGAAGGATGGGATCCTCGTTTCTTATGACGCCTCTTGCCGAAATCGACGACGGCAAACTCGACTATATGTATACGAAGCGTCTCTTCAAGGGTTTCGGCCTCATAAGGCTTGCTCTGCGCTTCCTGCGAGGGGCCATGGTGACCGACAGGGAGAACTTCGGCTACGGCAAAGCCGGCCGCGTCGAAATAACCTCCGACAAGGATCTGATGGTTTCTCATGTAGACGGTGAGGAGTTTTCGAGAAAAGGAAAGCATTTTGTCATAGAAATACTTCCTTCGGCTGTCAGACTCTTTCGTTGAACTTTTGATATTTACACTTGTATTTTGTTATGCACAATGAAATTAATTGTGTAAAAATACTGTTTGACTTCACTTTTGGTTGGTTGTATCATTATAATACCGTATAAAGCGCCCAAAAAGTGAAAAAACGGCATTGGATTGTGGTGAAAAAATGATTAAGGAAAGCGTACCGGGAATTCATTTTTATGATCAGGATTTTGTCGATATGTACGACAGAGCCTGGGTTTGGTTGGAAGAAGTCTGGAAGGATGGGGAGAAGGACAGCAAGTTCCCCGAAGGTCACTTCACACACGGAGGAAGTGACATTATTTCTTTGTATGATGTCTGCCTTTCTTCTCTTTTCCTTGTCTATTCGAACCAGATTTACAGTCCGTATTCTATGGTGGATTATTTTTATGCTCGTCAGGAAGAGAATGGAAGGATTGCTGAAGAGTATAACATCGTCACAGATGAAGCCGTAGTCAATCCGGACAATCCTCTCGGTGTCACACTGCCATTTCTTCCATATATCGAATTCGTCTTCTATCACAAGATAGGCAATAAGAAGAGACTCAAGGACGTTGTTCCGTATCTTGAGAAATATTTCGACTGGCTGAAGACCAGCTTCCAGTGCGAGAACGGACTCTACAGAGTTCCTCAGGCGGCTGTCCATATGGGCAACCTCCCGAGAGAGGGTGCCGTCTACTTCATCGACTTCAATGCCGCGATGGCTGTATTCGCGCTCTACCTCTCCATCATCGGAGACATCCTCAACGACAAGGAGCTTGCCTTCCGTTACAAGCGTGTCTACTTTGCACTCAAGACAAGGATCAACTCTATGATGTGGTCGGGAGAAGACAACTTCTACTATGACCTCGACGAGAACGGCGAGATAGTGAGAAACAAGCACATCGGTGCATTCTGGACGCTTCTTGCGGAGATTCCGAACGACGAGTATGCTTCGTTCCTCATTGAAGAACTCAAGGATGACAAGGAGTTCGGTACGGACAACCCGTTCCCGACGCTTCCTGTATCGAATCCGCACTTCTCGGAGGACGGCAACGGCTACTCGGGCGGTGTCTCGACGTTCATTGACTACATCATCATCAAGGGGCTTACGAACTACAATTCGTTCATCTTCGCACGCGAGTGTGCAATAAGACACATGTACTTCGTTCTCGATACCCTGCACCCCGGAGAGGAGGTTCCCGGAGATGTATGGGAGCTCTACAAGCCGATGAGCGAAGGCCCGTGTGTAATGCCGGAAGGCATGGAGAACAGGAAGCGCTGTCTTCCTTCCGTCGGTCTCATTGCGATAAGTGCATGTATCGAGAACATCATAGGACTTGACATCTCGCTTCCGAGAAAGACAGTCTACTGGACTATGCAGTCCCTCGAAGCCATGGGCATCGAACATCTCTCCCTCAAGAAGAATCTCATAACGATCCTCTCCAACAAGAACCAGAGGGGGTGGGAGATCAGGCTCGAGAGCGAGAAGCTCTACTACTTCACGATCGAAATCATGGATGACGAAAAGAAGAAGACTCTGCCGATCCCTTCAGGCAAGTGCTCGATGCTCATCGACAAGCTCTAATCTTTATGAGACAAAAACGTAACTGAAAGAACGACGGTATAGAAAATATCATTCAATTATCACTTCAGATAAAGGGGCACAATTATGGACATGAATTCATTCTCCCTCAAGGGAAAAGTGGCCTGGGTTACAGGCGCAAGCTACGGTATCGGAATGGCAATCGTCAAGGCTTACCACGATGCGGGAGCAAAGGTAATATTCAATACTTCACGCCGTGAGTCTGTCGAGAGCGGACTGGAAGAATACAGAAAGTGCGGCATGGACGACGTCCTCGGCTATGTATGCGACGTCAGAGATGAAAACGCCGTGAAAGCACTCGTCGATGAGATTATCGCAAAGTTCGGAAGACTCGACATTCTCGTCAACAATGCAGGCTGTATCAAGAGGATCCCGATGACAGAGATGAGTGCAGAGGACTTCAGAGCAGTAGTCGACCTCGATCTCAACGCTCCCTTCATCTGTGCAAAGGCAGTCATCCCCCAGATGATCAAGCAGGGCGGCGGCAAGATCATCAACATCTGCTCAATGATGAGCGAACTCGGACGTGAAACAGTTTCCGCATATGCTTCGGCAAAGGGCGGACTCAAGATGCTTACAAAGAACATCGCATCCGAATACGGTGCATACAACATCCAGTGCAACGGCATCGGGCCGGGCTATATTGCAACACCGCAGACGGCTCCTCTGAGAGAGAGACAGGCTGACGGTTCAAGGCATCCCTTCGACGCATTCATCGTTGCAAAGACTCCTGCAGAGAGATGGGGAACACCCGAGGACCTTCAGGGACCGGCAGTCTTCCTTGCATCCAATGCATCCGACTTCGTCAACGGACATATCCTCTATGTCGACGGCGGCATCCTGGCATATATCGGAAAGCAGCCGAAGTAAGAGGAACAAAGAGGAAAAATGAGGCAGGGCTTATACTCTGCCTTTTTCTTCCTCTTCGGGGCGATAAACAATATCCTATTAAGCCATGAGAAGAATCCTGATCATTTTTGCATCAATCATTTTCTTTGTCTCATGCTCACAGAATGACGTAGATATGAGCACGATAAACGCAGCGCTTTCACAGGAGCCTGTGACACTTGATGTGATGACGAATCCGACACTGACGGGAAGAATCATAGCCAGTGGCAATATCTACGAGAAGCTTCTCGTCCTCGACGGAGAGGGAAATATAAGGGAGGAGCTTGCATCCTCGTATTCGCTTTCAGAAGACATGAAGACTCTGGTCTTTACACTGAGAGAGGGAGTTCTTTTCCATGATGGAAAGGAGATGAAGGCGGAGGATGCGTGTGCTTCGATGAACAGATACCTCCTTCTTTATTCGAGAGCGGGAGAGCTGACAGACGGCGCCTTATTCACTGTCACCGGTGAATATGAAATATCAATAACGAGCGAAAAATCCCTTCTTTTCCTTCCTTATCTGATTGCATCAAGTCCGCAGGAAGCTATTGTTATGCCTCATTACTTAATAGACGGAACAAATCTTGTCACATCCGTAATCGGCACCGGACCCTATCGTCTTTCCTCATGGACGAGCGGGGAGAAGATAGTTCTTGAGCGCTTCGACTCCTACTCCCCCTACGGCGATGGGAGTAACGGAAGATGGGGAGAGAAGAAGGCTCTGACGGAAAGGATTGTCTACTGGTTCGTCCCCGATTCTGTCACCCGGCTCCTCGGGCTCGAGAGCGGACAGTACGACTTCATAAACGATGTGATGAGCACGGACGAGAGCCGTATAGAAAAAAACGAAGATCTGCGCATTGTCAGGGCCGACGAAAGCGGATCCATCGCCCTCGTCTTCAACAGGAAGGACGGACCGCTGGAGGACGTGGAAATCAGAAGGGCGGTCTCATATGCCGTCTCTTCGGAGAATCTGATGGCGGCCTGCTACGGCGGCGGCATATATACGACATCTTCACTCTATATGGAGGCATGGCAGAAGGAATGGAATACATCTTCTCTCAATCAGTACGAGGAGGAGAACAGGGATAAGGCTCTCGAACTTCTTGAAGGTAAGGGAAAGATAAAGCTAAGGATTCTCTCCTCGTCCCTCAGCAATCTCGACAGGATTGCCTCCGTCCTCAGGGATGAACTCGAGAGCATCGGCATAGAATGTACGCTGACCATTCTCGACTGGGCGTCGTTCATAGAGGAGAGGCAGTCCTCCGACTGGGATATCTACATATCTGCATTCACATCCGTTCCACTGCCGCAGATGAAGAGTTATCTCTCCCCGTCATTTCCCGGCGGAATTGAGGAAGAGAGTGAAGCATATGCTGTCATAAAGGGATTGAACAATGCCGGGTCCTTTGATGAGGCTGTGGCAATCTGGAAGGAGGGACAGGAAATCCTCTGGGCATACTGCCCCGTATATATATCAGGACACTACACGACAAGCTATGCTTCTTCATCGAGACTGAGTAACATAATTGTACAGAATGGTTTTTTCTTCTGGAATTCCGAAAAGAAAGAGAAAGAATAGGATAATAAAAAATCTATTCGGAGAAAGGATGACGGGAAGCTGATGAAAAAGATTATAGGTATCAAAACACTCCAGTTCATAGGGACTGTCATCCTGGTATCTTTATTCCTTTTTGCTGTCTTTTATTATCTGAAAGGAGACAGTTCTTCCGTCATCCTCGGAGAGGAAGTTGCAGAGGAAGCCAGAAATAATTATATGGAGAGCAGCAGGTTAAACGCCGGTTTTCTCTCCGGATATTTCCGCTCGATGTACAGGCTCTTTTCTTTCAACTGGGGAAAGAGCGTCTCCGGGGAGAGCATAAGGG
>CAVDOI010000056.1:0-13046 GCA_963610485.1 Lachnospiraceae bacterium | reverse complement strand
TTCACCGATTGTCTTCAATCCTTCTTTGAATGTGACGTTTGCAAGTGTGCTGGATTCAAAAGCCCCGGTTCCTATCTCCGTAACGCCTGACGGAATCTCGATTTCTGTTCCGTTCCAGCGGAAAAAGGCATAATCGCCGATCCTGGATGTACCCGTCGCAATAGTACAATTCTTTTTTTCTGAAGGAACATAGATAAGGGTGGATTTATCTTTTGAATAGACAACGCCGTCTATGGAAAGTGCAGTTGCGTTTTCCGGATCTACATTGACTGCAGTAAGACTACCGCCGATATGGAAGCATTCTGCATTCGAAATCTTGACTTTGGAAGGTATGTTCAACTCGGTTATTTCGGTACACCAGAATGCATAATCACCTATTTTCTTCAGTCCTTCCGGAAGAATTATGGATGATATTAAAGTACAACGGAAACAATCCTCACCCAGTTCTTCAACATCTTTTCCGAGTTTTACACTTGTAATGGTATCAAGATTTTCAAAGGCGGATTTACTGACTTTTGTCACACCATCCTCAATTATCACGGAGACAATATCATCACTCTTCCAGGGTAAATGTGAAGCAGTATATGCGTCATCCATAGGTCCTGTGCCGGTGACGGTAAGAGTCTTCGTCATGGCGTCATAAACAGCCGCGACATTATCTCCGCACTTGTATCCTCTGCATAGTGTGCATTTCGGAACTGTTTCTTCATTGAAGGAGTGTATCTTTATGCTTTCGGTCTTTGTGTAGCCGCAGACAGTACATGACGCGGACTTTGAACCGGGTTCAACGCATGTTCCTAATGTTTCGGTCGTTTTTCCCCAGGTATGAGAGTCTGCGCTGACTTTCTTTTCTTCTCCGCATTCACATTTTGCGAGATGCCAGTGGCCCGTTTCGTCGCTTTCCCATTTTGATTCGTCGAATGCGAATTTGTGGGTATGACCGCTTCCGGGATCATTGCTGCAGCCTGCTGCTGTGACAATAATCAGCAGAGCAATGAATATAAATACAGGGGCGGATTTCTTCTTCATCTTTTTATATCTCCTATGGTAAAAAAAGAGTAATTTGTCTGGAATTGAATGTCAAACCAAATCTTGTGTTTCTTATGAAAGCGGTACGTTGATACACCATACGCCGAGTACGAGGCAGACGTTTGCGGCTATGTACGTCAGCATTATGATGAACGACGTATACTTCTTCTCTCCCTTGAGGGCCCTGAGGGCTATCTTGCCGTCGGAGAACATGAATAATGATACGCCGACGAAGACGAGGAGTGAAGTTTTTATGTACTGGAAGGAGAAGACGGCGCACATCCCCACTCCGAAGAGATAGAGGATGAAGGCATATAGAATTCCGGCATAGCCGAGCTTCACCTCTCTGTGCTGAAGCACCTTCTTCACCACGCCCGCAAAGGGAACGCCGAAGAGCGCCATCCCTCCGATGAGGGTGTAGACGTTGAGGCCGTAGAACGAGAAGTAGATGACGTATGTCATGTGTCCGCATGCAAAAGATACCGCACCGAGTATGAAGCGCCAGAAGGGCTTCTTCTGTAACAGGAGTATGTCGCCGAGGGTGTAGAAAACGGTGATGAGAAGCAGCAGCCAGGGCCGTGCAATCTCACGCGGGAAGGCACGGGAAGCCGTGAAGAGCGTCGAGTAGAGGGACGGAATGAGAAAGCATTTCGTTATGTCCCCGACCTTCTCCCTCTCCATCGTCCTTCTGTCAAGATGAACTGCAACTATGAATGTGCATATGATGACGTTTATGGTGAAGACTGCGGTTTCGTTCATATTGAATAAAGATTATAGAGGGACAAAGGTTACTTGTCTTCCTTTATTTTCTTCTTCATTTCCTCTATGAACATCAATGCCTCGAGAGGCGTCGAGCTGTCAGTGTCGAAGTCACTGATCATCTCCACTAGTTCGTCGGCCATAGTCATATCCCTCCCCTCCGTCGTGAAGAGGGATCCCTCGTTACTTGTTATCGAGTAGTCGGCGAAGTGTTTCTTCATGAAGGAGTTGGCACTATTTATGATCTCCCTCGGTATTCCCGCAAGTTTTGCCACATGTATGCCGTAGGATGATGCCGCAACACCCTTCTCCGCCTTTCGGAGGAACGTTATCTGGTTCTTCTCCTCGAGGACTGCCATGTGCAGGAGCTGGATGCCGGAGGTGTCGAGCATTGTCAGCTCGTGGTAATGCGTCGAAAAGAGGGTTATTGCCCCGGTCTTTCTGAGGTACTCCATTATTGCGTATGCAATGCTCATGCCGTCTTCGGTGCTCGTCCCCCTTCCGATCTCGTCCATTATGACGAGGCTCCTGGGAGTAAGAGAGAGAAGGATCTGGCTCGATTCGCTCATCTCCACAAGGAAGGTGCTCTCCCCCTTCGAGAGGTTGTCGGAGGCTCCCACACGGCAGAATATCTTGTCGGTAAGAGGAATGACAGCCTTCGCGGCAGGGACGAAGTATCCCATATGGGCCATAAGGGTGATGAGGGCTATCTGCCTGAGGTATGTGGACTTTCCGGCCATGTTGGGGCCTGTGATGAGGCTGAAGCGCGAGGACGAGGACGAAAAGGAGTTCGGGATATAGTTTTCAGTGTAGTCTTCGACAACCGGGTGCCTTCCGTCCTCTATCGTCATCTCTCCCTCCTCTGTCATCTCGGGCTTTGTGTAGTTCTTCTCGAGTGCGCAGTCCGCCGCGGAGGAATAGAAATCGAGGAGTGTTATCACCCTTCCCATCCTCTCTATATCGTCAGTGAGGGCATAAGCACGGTCCGTGAGGGCGTTGAAGACACTTCTCTCCCTCTTCGCTTCATCGTCTTTTGCTGAGATTATCCTCTCCTGGATTGACATGAGTTCGTCAGTCGTGAAGCGTTCGCCTCCGACGAGTGTCTGACGCCTTATGAAGTACGGGGGAATCCTCTCAAGCTGACCCTTGCTTACTTCAAGATAGCTTCCGATCACCCTGTTCTCCCCGACCTTGAGTGTCGTGATTCCCGTCTCGGCCTTTATCTTCTCGAGGTACTCCTCGAGTACGGAACTGCCGGACGAGGATAGCTTTCTCAGCTCATCAAGCGTCTCGTCATAGCCGTCGTTGATGATCGTCCCGGCATTGTTTATGTTGGTGCACTCCCTGTTGACGGCCCTTATGACGTCTGTCGAGAAGGAGATCAGACCTTCGAAGTCGAATGACGAGTTTTCGCAGAGCTCGAGGTAACGCTCGTTCTTCTCGACGAGCTCGAGAAAGAGCGACGTGCTCTCGCTTATCGCGATAAGGTCCCTCGGAGTCAGCCTCTTCATTCCGGCCTTCACCGAGAGTCTCTCGAGGTCGCTTATGTCGGAGAGACACTTCCTCACCCTCTCATTCTCATCCCTGTCGGAGAAGAGGAGCTCCACCCAGTACTGCCTTTCCCTTATCTTTGATATATCGGAAAGCGGATGGAGGATTGCATCCTTCAAAAACCTCGAGCCCGAGGGTGTCTTTGTTCTGTTGATCGATGAGAAGAGGGTGTACTGGCTTGAGTTGTCCTGGAGGTTGTGAACAAGTTCCAGGTTCTTCACTGCCGCGCTGTTAAGGACCATCGAGTCATCTGAACTCACCTTCTCTATATATCTCAGCTGCGGAAGCTCAGTCTTGGCGTTCTCCATGATGTAATCGAGAAGCGCACCTACTGCCGGAAGCTCGGCTCCCTTCTCCCCGATTCCGGAGAGTCGGAGGAAAGACTGTCCGAACTGCTTTTCGACAGCCTTCCTGCCCTCACGCTGGCTGAAGTACCATGACGGCAGCTTGCTGATCATGGCATTCTGAGAGTCGAGGATGCGCCTGAACTCCTTCTCGGAGAAGTATGTATCGTCGGAGCATATTATCTCCTTGCATTCGATCTTGCATAGTAAGGATTCAAGTGCGCTGTAGTTCTTCTCGAGAGGGAGCGTCGTGACTTTGAACTCTCCTGTCGTTATGTCGCACCAGGCTGTGTAGATACCCTTCCTGTCCGTCCATACGGAGGCTATGTACTGAGACGAGAGACTGTCGATATACTCTTCGTCGACGACTGTGGCAGGCGTGAAGATCTGTGTGACCGTGCGGTCTGCAAGCTTCTTCTCGTCGGTGACGAACTGCTCGCACAGTGCGACCTTCTTACCGTATTCGAGAAGCCTCTTGAGGTAGTTCTTCGCCGCATGGTACGGTATCCCGCACATCGGCATCGTGCCGCGGTGTGTCAGTGTCAGGTTGAGAAGCTTCGACACTTCGACGGCGTCTTCATTGAACATTTCGTAGAAGTCGCCTAAACGGAAAAAGAGCACCTTGTCCTGATGCTCCTTTTTTATTTCCATATACTGACGCACCATAGGCGTCAGTGTCTCGTTTTTCCTTTCGTCCATCAATATATGGATGTCGTTATAGCCAGTACCAGGCTAAGACCACCCTTGTCCCCGCTTGAGAATAACGGACCCTTTATCCATGTAAAGGACTCGCCTGACATTATTGTAGCATTTTTCACGAGGTAAAGACCAAGGGGGAATCCGGGAATTTCCATCTTTATTCCGAATCCTGCCGCCAGGTACCAGTCGAGGGAGGAGAAGGAGAGCTTCTCAAGCTTTGTCTTCACCGCCGTTCCGGAGACGAATGCCTCGAGAGACAGCACATCTTCGGCAAGGGGGTATGTGAGGTCTATCTGGTTGTTCCAGAGGAATGACTTGTCTGTCTGGACAGAGAAGCCGCGACCGATGTTCATGCCGTCGATGTAGAGCATCTCGTACTTCGTCGCGCCGTCCTTTGCGTCATGCCACGACCAGCCTGTGTTGTCCTTGTTCCAGAACTGGGGAAGCATGAAGTCCACTTCGCTTGTGAAGCCGAGAATCAGGTTCTTCGCCGTTCCCTTGTCCTTGTTCTCGAATCTCCATATTCCCGTATACATACTGAGGTTGAGCGAGAGCTTGTTGTAGTTCGAAAGACCTCCGAGGAAGCCTCCTGCATATGTGTACTGCAGAGTAGCAACATAGCCGTGGGGTGTCGTGCTTACGTAGTTTCTTGCGTCCCATGTAAGCGTTGCACTGAGCTTGTTCGAGAACTGCCACTTCTCCCTGTATTTCTTTATCAGGTATTCATACGGATCGTATTTGTCCTCGTCGTAGACGGCTCTGTTGAGGCCGACGGACACACCGCCCGACGCAGAGAGTGTTCCTGCGCCGAATACCCATGAGTAGCCTGATGAGTAACCGACTGTGAAGGAGTAGTTGTCATACTTCATCAATGATGACGACGAGGGTGATGTCTGACCCGATGAATACCACTCGTAGGCTGAGTTGTATCCGAGAGGATATGTCGACTCGCTGTCGTCCCTTCCGTCGTAGTATGCACTTCCGATACCTCTCTGGAGGGTGTTGGACCTTACGTTCCTTGCAACCGAGATACTGACGGCGTTGGACCATCTTGCATCCCCAACCCAGCTGTCTGAGAGCGAGAGGGAGAGCGACTGCGTCGTCGGACTCAGCTCCGTCGAAAGCGTCAGGGAGCGTCCGGTGCCCCCGAGATTGGAGTTCGAAAGGCTTAAAAATCCCGATACGGGGAAACCGTCGACTTCGGATGCGCCGAATGTGGCACCGAACTGGAGTTCCATCGTGTTGGCCTCTTCGACGGTGAATTCGCATATGACGCCGTTGTCGGTCGTTCCGGGATAGATGTTCGCCGTGATGTTCTTCAGAAGCGACGTGTTGTACATGTTCTGCTGCGACTGTATGAATGCGCTTCGTGAGAATACGTCGCCGACCTTTATGTCCATCTCGCGCTCGAGTACGTAGGGCTTGGTCTTCTCGAGTCCGTTGATTCTTATCTCCTCGATCACCGTCTGGGGGCCTTCGACGATCGTGAACGTCACATTCACGATATTGCCGTCCTTTTCGACAAGAGAAGGTGTGATCGAGGAATAGACGTAGCCGTTGTCATAGTATTTGAGGGCGATCGCCGAGTAGACAGACTCGATCTTCTCGCTGTTGTATATGTCGCCGCTCCCTATCGTCACGAGGGCGTTTATTTCATCGTCAGTGAATGTCTCGTTACCCGTGACGGTTACGCTTCCTATGCGCCAGAGCTCTCCTTCCTCGAGGACGAATGTTATGTTGAGGTAAACTGTCGTATCTGTTGTCTCATCCTCTATCTCCTCCTTCCTCACTTCCTTTATTGCAGCGTCGGGGTAACCCTTCGTCGCATAGTAGCTGAGGATGGTGCTTTCGTCGGATGAGAGGGTGCTCTCGACGAAGTTTCCTGCATTGAAGAAGGACTTCTCCTTGGTCGAAAGGAGGTTCTTGAGTTCCTTGGAGGTGAGTGAGCTGTTGCCTTCGAAGAGGATTGATCTGACCTTGTACTGCCTGCCTTCGCTTATCGTGTACTTGACAGTTACGGTGTTCGTCTCCTCGTCCTCGGTGACCTCGCCCTTTACCACGGCGTCGTTGTAGCCCTTGGAGAGGTAGTGTTCCTTTATGAGCTGTACATTGGCATTTATGTTGTTCGAGGAATAGAAGGAACCCTTCGTGAGGTTCTGTGCAGACGAGAGTGTCGTCCTGTTGATCTTCACGTTGCCCTCGAATTCGACCGCGACGATCATCGGGTTTTCATAGACTGTGATCGACAGCACGAGTCCGTTTTCGTCGCTCTCGTCCTCTACGGCGTCGACGAGCATGTAGTTCATCCAGCTCTGGGAGTAGAGGGTGCTGTCGAGCTCGGAGTAGAGTTCGTCGGTGAAGACCTTCCCCACATAGCCCTTCACGAGAGCGTCGGCAGTCGATGCCTTGACGTTCTTGAGCCCTGTTATATCTATCCGTGTGATCGTCTTCCCTTCATACCAGTCGCCGTCGGAGGCTGAGAGCGGAAGAAGAGCGATAAGTGCAATAACAATCAAAGTAACAAGCTTACTTTTCCTCATATTTACCTCTCATGTGAGTTTAACAGAAAACGGGAGGTAACTCAAATGGAAGGCCGGAAAGAGATGATTTCCTATTTTCTTGATCATGAACAAGTTACCATTTCCCCTTTTCTTTTCATCTATGTGTTTTATTTGTTTTTATCTAGAAGTTCAGCGTCTTTGTGATACTGAAGCCGAATGAAGAGAGTATGGAATCGAAGGAGAAATAGCTCGGACGTGTGAAGAATGTCACGCTGAATGCGCTGTTCGTCCATTCGAGGGAGAACTCGGTGTCGAGTGCGAGGTCGTCCGATATTATCGTATAGCTCGATCTGTTCCCCGTCGCCTCGAGGTGTGCCATGAGCTGAAGGTAGAGGTTCTGCGTCAGGTACTTACCTACGTTCAGCGTCGTGCCGTTGAGGAACCTCGCCATCGGGGAATATGACTTCGTGAGCGTCGAGGAGGCGTTCGCGAGTGTGTCGGCGACTATGTTGTTCAGGATGTTGGAGTGCAGCGAGAAGGAGTCGACTCCGAAGACCTTCTTGAGCGACGACGAGAGCGACGAGAGGGGGTTTCCTGTCGTGACTATTCCCAGCCTGGAGAGGATGTCGAAGCCTTCGGTGACTAGAGAGGCCACACTCGACACGCTGACATCGCCGTATGTCGAGGATGGAAGTATGGACTGTCCGAGAATCTCCATGATCTCGCTGAGTTCCATGACGGGTGAGCTCTCGAGTGTCGGAGAGAGATTGTCGAATGTGTTGTCCTTCATCACGAGATAAATCTCGACCTTCTCCGAGGAGGATGTGTAGTCCCTCAGAGTTGCCCTGAGGTTGATCTTGGGGTTGAAGCGCGCCGGGTCGTCGAATGCGATTGATCCCGTTGTTATGTAGAAGTACTTCTGGAAGTAGTAGATCTCCCCTCCCCTTATCTGGATGTCACCGGAGAAGGAGTAGCTGTTGTCCGGCCCCATGTAGGCATAGACCGAGGAGTTCTCCTGGAGGTCTATCGAGAAGATGGGATCCCCTCCTGCAGGATACAGAACCCTGTTGTTCTTCCCGAAGTTCAGCGTCATGTCCATATAGGTTGTTCCCGATATCTTGTCATACCACTCGGGATAGGGGTTCATGCCGACGCTGACTGTTGTGTCGGAGAGATAGAGGGTGCCGTCGTTGTTCATGCCTGCGGAGTCTGAGTATGCATAGTAGTGGCCGGTCACGTACCCGAGGATGTCGATTCCGATCTTCGGAAGCGGGATGCGAAGTCTCACGGGATTGTTCTCGTCGATGTAGATGTCGACTTCCCAGCTCTCCATGCTCAGTGTCTCCGACATCGCGACTGCGACAGTCATCCTCACCATCTTTCTCTCGCTTGAAAGCTTGTCGTAGACCGTGACGTATGTGAATGACGACGAGAGGACGTTGTCCCATATGATGAACGAGGGGTTATGGAATATGAGGCTCTGGTCCTCGACCCAGAATACGTCGACCCCGAGCTCCTCGGCGTGGAGCGCGCCGTTCATGGAGAATATTCCGTTATCTTCCGTGAGCGATACTTCTCCTCCGACAAGGTCGTCTCTGAAGACAAGTGTCGGGTATTTCAGAAGGAGGTTCACAAGGCCCATGTTGAATGCCTCTATGTCGGCCTTTGCCCTCAGCGACGACGAGAGATCGAATGTGAATGTAGCAACGACGATATTTTCGATATCGATGGTGACGGCGCCGACAATGCCGCTCTTCGTGAAGCTTCCCGTGAGGAAGTTTCCCTCCATCGTGATGCTCTCCTCTCCTATTGTTATATCTGCATAGCGGTCCTTGATGACGAAGAGCGACGAATCGAGATCCATATTCTCGAGATTGAGCCTCATCTTCACTCCGCTTCCCCTGTTCTGTATTATGGAGAGCACAGATGAATAGAGGGAATCCTCCTTCTCCATCTCACCCGAGAGAGAGAGGGATAGAGATACCGGGTATGCCCTGTCGGGTTTTTCGTTCTGAAGCATGACGCTGAGGCCCTCCAGGCCGAAGGTGCCGGTGACGGCGTCGATGTAGAGCCTCTCGAGCGTGGCACTGACGCCGTCCGATGAGTATACGACAGAGGAGAGGGAGAGCGAGCCGCTCTCTATCGTGAGGTCTGCATTGACCGCATTGTCCTCGTCGGAGGGTGATGTTATGTCAAGGGAGCCTGTGAAGGAGAAGTCCTCGATCCTCTTCGCCCTTCCGTAGAGATTGACGTACGCATACATGTCCCCCAGTCCCAGTACCGAGAGATTTATATCGTCACCCTTGAGGACGGCTGTGAATTCATCATCCTTGAAGAGGGAGAAGACAATGCTTCCCTTCCCGTTATCCTCGTCAAGTGCGAAAACGGCTTCATTGGAATCGAAGTCGAGTGAGACATTTCCTCTGTATACTGTGCCTTCCGTAAAGCTTACGGTAACGTCGCCGAGCCTTATCGTGTCGTCGCCTCCGGTGAGGACGAACGAAAGCGACGGAGACGAAGGCAGGAGGAAGATGTCGCGGATGGAGATAGTAGAGGACGAGAGCCTCAGGCCGTCGGAGAGCGTATAGAGGATATCGACGGAGCCGTCGAGCATGAGGGCCCTGCCGTCCTCTGAGCGGAGTGTCTCGAGTTCTGTTGCGACAGCCCTTCCCTTCACGCCGTCAGAGTAGTCGAACGATACGGAGAGGGAATCCGATTCTATGTCTATGAACTTCTTTCCGAGGTCTATGAAGAATGTGAAGGGCCTCTCCTTCCCCTTCGTTTCGAGGACGGATGATGCCGATACGACTCCCTCTTCGTTGAAGTCGACGCTTCCGGAAATGAATGTACTCTTCACGGCACTTATGTCGCCGTAGAATGTGTACGACCTGTCATCCCCGAGGTGGATGTAACCGTTGAGGAGTTCCTTTCCTCCGGGAAGTTCCGCCCTGAAATCGAGATCGGGAAGCTTCTTCTCGAGGTCGAAGGCCCCCGATGTCGTGAAATTGAAGTACGACGAGGAGATATCGAGAGAATCTATGACGACGGATGATGGTGTGAGTGTCACTCTTCCCGTCGAGGTGACGGGAGTTTCGATGAACGAGAGATCGAGTGAATCAAGCTTTACATTCCAGTCTATATCGCCGAGTGGATTTCCCGTCTCACTGTCGAGGGAGAGAGAGAATGAAGACGAAAGGGACAGAAGAGATTCCCCGTTGAAGAACGATGGTGTGCTCTCGAAGAAGAGAGGAACGACGTCGTTTACATCGAGCGGGGAAAAATCCACGGAGCCGGAGAGTGTGCGCCTCGTGACGGAGAGAGAGAGATCCATGTCGAAGACGCCGTAACCGAAACTGATGACGGCATCATCAAGGTCTCCTGTGATGGAGAGCAGGGAGTTGTACTTCTCTCCGTAGCCGAGATAGAGGTCGTTTATCTCAAGGGAGGATGCTGTGAGAACACCGTCCTTTACGTTGACTCCCGCCTTGAGGGAGAATGTGATGTCGTCGATCTTCTCGCTCGGAGTTTCAGCTTCTCCGTCGAAGGAGAGCGTGAGTGAAAGACCGTCCGAGTATTTCACGCCGCCGTCAAGAGACGAGAGCGTCAAAGCGGCAATGCTGTCCTTCGTATATTCATCGATCTTCGTCGTGACGGATGCAAGATTGAACGAGAGCTCTCCGCTTTCGATATTTCCTCCGGCTGAGAGATTCTCTGCAGAGAGAGGAAGTCCCGCCCAGCTGCCCTTGATCTTCTTTACCGAGAGCGAATAGCTGTCGAATGACTTCATCTCGCCTGTGAGGGTGTCGAGGGAGAGGGATGAGGATGAGAATGTGCCGCCGGCTCCCTTGACGGAGAGTCTCAGTGTTCCGTCCTCCGTGTAGATGAATGACGAACCGCTGAGCGATATTTCATTGCCGTCGGTTCCCGCCTCTGCCGTCTCTATGTCGAGGCGGCCGTTAAGAACACCCTCGATTGCATTCGAAATTGAAAGAGCCCCCGCAGATAGCGTGAGATTCCCGACTTCGGCGGTCAACCCGTCCTTTTTGACGGAGGCCCCTCCGAGAGAAAGGTTCAGGAACACGGTTGAGCCGTATGTGAATTCGATATCGGGATCGGTGAGTGTGATGTCGTATCCGGAGTAAGAAACACTTAAAGAGCTGCTCTTTATCTCCCCCACGAGAGTCTCCTCGCTTCCGAGGTAGCTCAGGTACAGCTCGTCAATCGTCCCGTTCCCGTACGGCGTATGGAGAGATGTGTCGTTGAAGGAGAGCGTTATGTTGTGTGACGAGAGAAATGACGAGAGCGCAATATCTTCAGACGACGCAGAATCAACACTTTCCAGGCCTGCCGTACCCTCCGTGGCTTCCCCACTCCCGCTCTCCTTGCGGGAGAGAAGCGACTCGGGAATGACGACCTCGCCTCCACGGAAGTTCACCTCTGCGCTTCCCCCGAGATTGAGAAGGTATGAGAGGGCATCGAAAAGCCCGAGCTTCACTTCGATTGTATCGAAGAATGCGATATTTTCTCCTTTATAGTAAAGCCTGAGATTACGTACCATTATACGGTCACGGAAGTTTCTCTCGAGGCTGTCGAACTCGAGTGTGATATCGCTGTCGGCGTTGCGTACGGATTCGAAGAGCCTCGAGGTGATGATCATCGTCGGAGATGTCAGATTGAGCTTTACAAGGAGGAATACAGATACGGAGAGAAAGAGAAGCACGACAAAGAAGGAAATGAGTATGGTCTTCATATTGTTGTGGTACTTCATATTTCTTTCTGTTTCCTCGACGCGTCCTCTTCAGTTTATATTTTTATTTCCACGACTGAAAGAGAGATTCCTGATTAAATGGTGAGTTTTCACTTAGTGAAACTGAAATGAGGCTTGCCGGTTACATAATCGTAGTAGCCTTCGACGCCGAATGAGAGTATCGGGGAGGTGAATCTGACGCCGTCGAGCAACATCTTTCCGTCCCCGATCACGACTGAACCGTTTATCCCGACGACGAACGTGAAGAAAGATATCCTGTACGACGATAGAGTTATATCGAAGGATGCCGTACCGGAGAGTTCTCCGTCATTGAATGAGAGGGAAAAATCCGACGACATATCTATTCCGGACTTTCCGCTGAGCTTCTCGAATTCACGGTCGAGCAGGAACTCGAGTGCAGTCTTCACAGGAAGGCCGCTGAGTACAACGTTTCCTGTAATATCATTTCCGCCGTGGTTGTATGATATATCGGCCTTGACTGTCTCGCTCTCTATTGATGCCGTAATGACACTTTCTCCAGCCTCGATTATCAAAGGTGATGTGAGAGTACTTCCGAATCCGGGATAGAGATCATTGATCTCAACGCTTCCAGAGGGACTTCCGTCATCGTCAATCGTTACGTCAGCAGTGAACGAGAACGTTATGTCTTCCAGACTCTCACCTTTCGTCGCTGCATCAACGTCCCCTTTAAGCTTCACATTATAGCCGTCACTTCTAATAACCTCTGCAGAAAGACCGGAGACTGTCGTCATCCCGAGTTTTCCATCTGTCAGGTCCGAAAAGTCACTCGAGAGACTCGCGGCACTCACTGCAGCGTTATTGCTGCCGAGTCTTCCCTTCACCGAAGCATCCGTTATGAGAGAACTTCTTCCGCTGTATACGGCATTCATACTCCCGCACGAGAGGACATACGAACTGTCGGTTCCGAAGGAGAGAAAAACATTGTCCGCACTCATCACCACACCCATTCCCACGGCTTCGGCCTTATCGAATGTTCCGCTGACAAGGTTGTCGTTGTATGAAAAGGTACCTTCATTCAGAGTAATATCAAGCCCTTCCTGAGACAGAGCTGCCGAAGAGAGAGCGAGGGTTCCCGTGTAGTCATTTTTGAGGAATACCGAAAGAGATGCAGTCTCCTCCTCGAAGGCGACGGATCTGAACTCTCCTCTTATCCCGTCGCCCTCGACTGTGATCTTATCAAGTACGGCCCTCAGTGTTATGTTCCCGTCACTGACGAACGAGAATGACGAGTCCGTCACCTTCCCCGTCCACCCGGATAGAGAAGCATCAATGAGAGAAGTATTGAATGAGCCTGAGAAGACTTCATCCCTTGAAGTGTATTCGAGAATGATATTCTCCAGAGTCGAGGAGAAATCATCGTAGTCGACATATATG
>CAVDOI010000055.1:0-13298 GCA_963610485.1 Lachnospiraceae bacterium | reverse complement strand
CCTCACGGACCTCGAGGGAATGTTCGACAAAAAGGCATATGCGAGAAAGACGACTGTCGGTTCGATAGAGAAGAAGACAGCGAAGGAAGTCGCCGTCAGAAACCTCGACGTCAGATACGATATCGAAACAGGATATCTCGGAACGAGCATCAAGACGGGCGAGAGCCTGTTGAAGGTGAGTTCCTTCGACAAGATCTTCTACATGAAGAACAACGGCGAATATCGTGTCGTATCGGTTACGGACAAGATATTTGCAGGCAAGGAAGGCATCTTCTACATCAACTACGGCGACAAGGACGTCATCAGCCAGGAGATCTTCACGATAATCTACCGCGACAGGATAGGGGACAAGAAGGTCTGGATGATCAAGCGTTTCCAGATTGCGGCGTTCTCTCTTGATAAGACCTATCAGACAGTTCCCGAGAAGGCGAAGATCAAGAAGATAAGCCTCTTCAAGAGTGCCATCATCAGTGTGAAGTACAAGGAGGGTCTGAAGTACAGGGTGACGGAGGAGACCTTCCGCTTTGCGGATTTCAAGGTCCTCAAGACATCATCCGGGCAGGGCAACCAGCTGACGACGAAGGAACTCGAGAAACTGACTATCAAGCAGACGAAGGATACGAAGACGAGCGAAGAGGCCGAACCCACGCTCTTCGACGAGGTATAAATGCTGGACAAGGAGAAGATCCTCTACGAGGACAATCATCTTATAGTTGTCAACAAGGCCGTCGGGGAGCTTGTGCAGGGTGACGAGACGGGAGACCGCACACTGGCGGACGATGTGAAGGAATACCTCAGGGTGACGTATGACAAAAAGGGTAATGTCTATCTCGGTATTCCGCACCGCCTCGACCGTCCGACAAGCGGCATAGTCGTCTATGCAAAGACCGAGAAGGCCCTCGTGAGGCTCAATGAGATGTTCAGAAGTGAAGGCGGCATACGAAAGACCTACTGGGCGGTCGTCGACAGAAGACCTCCCGAAGACGAGGGAACGCTCGTACACTACATAGTGCGTGACAGCCGCCTCAACAAGAGTACGGCATACAGAAACGAGGTGAAGGGCAGCCGGGTGGCAAAGCTCAGTTACAGGCTGCTTTCTTCATCCGACAGATACCATCTTCTCGAGATAGAGCTTCATACAGGGCGCCATCATCAGATCAGAGCACAGCTCAAGGCCGTCGGAGTGCACATCAAGGGCGACCTCAAGTACGGAGCCGAACGTAGTAACAGCGATGGTGGCATATCACTACATGCGAGAAGAATCACATTCATCCATCCCGTGAAGAAGGAGGAGATTACGATTATTGCACCTCCTCCGAAAGATACACTGTGGACTTATTTTCTTGATGCCGTTGAAAAGAAAACGGATAGGGGATAGTAAATAATACAACGTGCTTATTTCCTTTAATTCGAAAGAGAAGAAAAGATGAGGCAAGTTAATAAAAACAGAGCTAGCCGAAACAGCTAGCTCTTGGTGTATATACGGACAGGGATGGAGTACCCGAAACTTAACCTGATTCTATATAACCACGGAAAGCGGAAACTGTCAACCGAGAGACATCTCAGGATACACCACGGGGGCTAGTTGTTTTCTACTATATGCTCCACCAGAGTCAGACAATTGCGCACTTTTACCGTATATTTCCCGTCTCCCTGGCTTACGGAGTAATCAGCCTTTCCGGGGCATGTGGAACAACCCAGGCCCAGAGCATCGTGGCGGAAACATGTCCGCGATATGAAGAGAGGGGGCTCGTATGATGTGATGACAGTCGGCTCGAAAGGCCATTCTCCCTCGCAGCTTCTTCTCTCGAACCAGAGGTAACCCGCCTTCAGTGTCGGTATCTCCTCAAGAAGGAGAGAGAGGGTATATTTGTTTGAAAGATAGAGGTAGATGTCTGCAAAATAATCAAACTCCGGATGAGCTTTTGCAAACCTGATCTGGGAGACGTTGTTGAGACCGATGGTGACGTTATTGTATCCTTTTACAGCTGAGAGCATGTCACTCCAGGTCTTCTCCTCGTTGAAATCGACAGGCGGGAATGTAAAATAACTCCTTCCCCCGATTACCTGAGCTTCCATCGACCAGGGCTTGTCCTTAACAAGGAGTGATCTTTCGGGAAGGCGGAAAGACGAAGCGGCAAGATGAGGCTCATTAACTGCCCCGGGCGTGAAGAGCGGCTCCGGAAATGAAGCATAGACTTTTCTTCTGAAGTCTTTGAGGACGGAGGGCTGCACGAAGGGATATTCTATCCCGCTGTTGTTTTCGTAGATGAGCGAGCCGAGGGTGTAGGGGGATGTTCCGCTCTCCGAGAAAAGACGTCTCAGAGACTCCTCGAAGTCTCTTTTCTTTTCAGATTCCACCACTTCGACTTCCTCGGAAAAGACCTTCCCCATCATCTCTGCTTCTATACTTCCGGGACAGAGACAAACTTTTATATCTACAGGCCTGCGGTATAACGGGATATTCTCACTCGGTGTTTTCTCACGCTTTGTGGAATCGGAAATTTTGTACAAATCCTTTCCGAGAAGACTTTGTTTTGTATCCTTCTTTAATATGTAGCCTCCCGGCGTGACTCCCCGTATCACGGCCGAAGACTTGACTGCTTCGACAAGTCCCCCTTTCTCTTCGGATGTGAAATACTGTATTCCGTCATGGTTCTCGAGCCTTTCGTCAGACTCGAGGAAACAGGATGTTCCTCTGTCTTCGACAATCTTTCCGAGATGGAGCCCCATATGGCCCGGCCAGTCACCGCTGAGGAGCGACGGACGATCCTTTCTGTAGTAGAGGTAGCCTGTTCCGCTTTTTCTGAGAAATGTTGTGTGAAGTGCATCCTCGTCCTCCTTCGTGACGGGGCTGTCGTCGAGTATTAAGCGATAGTAGCGGGCGGCGGCTGCAGTGTATTCCGGACTCTTGAGGCGTCCCTCGACCTTGACGCTGTCGATACCCATGTCTCTCAGCGCCTTCAGTTTCTCTCCGACAGAGAGATCCTCCATGCTGAAGAAGTACCCCTTCTTTCCGCTTGTATCGTCTTTGAACCAGCTCCGGCATATCTGTGCGCACTCTCCGCCGTTTGCAGAGCGTCCGCATTTGAGATACGAGGCGGAGCAGAGACCGGAGAAACCGTAGCAGAGCGCTCCGTGTATGAAAACCTTCAGCTCTATATCGGGACACTTTGTCCGGATGTTTTCGATTTCCCCCAGTGTCAGCTCACGCGAGAGTACGACTCTCTCGAAGCCCAGGTCCTGCATCTCCTTCACGCCTTCCACGGTGTGGACGGCGAGCTGTGTCGAGCCGTGCAGTTTCAATTCCGGATAGTATTTCCTGATAATCTCCACAAGACCCAGGTCCTGTACTATGACTCCGTCGCTGCCGTAGAATGCGATTCTGTCGAGAAGAGGGAGAACCCTCTTTAACGAGGCGTCGTCTATGAGGGTGTTGACCGTCACATAGATTTTCTTTCTGCTCTCGAGTGCGTAGCGCCTTATTCTGGAAAGGTCCTCTATCGAGAAGTTGACGGCGCCTTTTCTCGCCGAGAACTCCCTGAGCCCGAAATAGACCGCGTCGGCGCCGTTCTGGAAAGCGGTCAGCGCCGTGGAGAGACTCCCCGCAGGAAGTGCAAGTTCCGTCATTCTTCATCCTCCTCGAGAACAACTGCTCTTCCTTCCCGTCCGTCTGCCTTGACCAGGAACGGAGAGGGGGACGACAGACGAATAAAATGCTCTGTTTCCTTCACGACGGGAAGTGCGTAGATTTTCTCATATTCGATTCTTCCGTTTCCATGAAGAGGATTGACGGTAAGATAGAGGCAGCCCAGACTCGTGACATTCTGGAAGAAGTGCGTGCCTTCGCTTGGTTCCGCCTGGATTTCCTCCGTTCCTGTCTCGACGATGACATGTGCTTTCGATATCTGGGACCAGGAGCATGGAATACCGAGCCAGCTGTCGGAGGAGCCCAGTCTCCCCGCTGCAACAAGGACATATTCGTCGTCGGAGAATGCATTCATCTCCTCGAGTTCCCCTGCCATGATCTTCATTTCGCTGCGTTTGAATCTGTCCTTCCTTATTATCACGATGTCGCGGATGTGCTTCACTCTGCCGTTACCCATGACACGGGGTGAATATATGAGGGCGTTCTTCTCGTCCTCCTCTGTCACCTCGATGTCTTCGAAGCGGTCCGTTGAAGATATGGGTCTGAGCTGGAGAATCGAGAAGTCCGGTCTCTCCGCATGCTCGGTGTTGACTGCGAATTCGATTTCGACCGGCTCCGCCATCGTCCGCGTTCCGAGCTCGAGGATGTCGTGGATGATCTCGGGAAGTGAAAGCATTCCGTATTTGACGACGCCGTTGAATGTGAGGGTCTTGAATCCCGTGTCATTCGGATCCTCGCTCATGAAGCCGTCGGGACGAACCGTGCTTATTATTCCTCTTACAGCCTCGTTCATGCCGTAGGCGAGGGCCATGTCGAGCTGCACGAGGTTGTCTATATCCTTCTCCGGATCGAAGGGTACCGTCCTGTCGAGGGCGTAGAACTTACGCTGCTGTGAGGACCGCCCTCCGAGCGAGGTGACCGGAATCTGGGGTTTTGCAGGACAGAAGCGGAACGCCGTTCCTTCATCAACGACTGTCTTTCCCATACCGAAAGCAAGCATTCCCAGTCCGTCCTCCGCCGTTCTGTTCCCGACGGGGTAGTAGTCGAGACTTCTTGCGACTCCCGAGATATTGGGCATCCACCACTTTCCGTGCCATGAGCCCGTGATCTGCTGTATGACGACTGCCATCTTCTCCTCTTCGACGGCGTGCCCCGTACGTTTGAGGTATTCGCGTGCACGGGAGAAGTATGTCGACGCCCATACTGTCTTGACGGCTTTGAGAAGATCCTCAAGTCTTTCGTCGTCACTTCCGGTGTTCGGTATCATGCATGTCTCGTACACTCCCGCAAAGGGATGGAAATGGCTGTCCTCGAGAAGCGAGGAGGAACGCACAGACATCGGGACATGTATGACCTCGATGACTCTCTTCATGTCGAGCCTGAACTCCTCCGGAACTTCCGCCTTGAGGAAATCACGTAGTATCTCTCCGTCCTCCATATCTGTGAAATCACCCGGGGTGAAATTGTTGAGGGTGAGGAAGGAATCGAATATCTCGGTGGAGACTGCGATGGTACGTGGAATCGAAAGATATACCGAAGGATACTTCTCGCTGATACGTGAGGCTTTCATTTCCGTTGCGAGGAATGCCAGTCCCCGGCCCTTTCCGCCGAGCGAGCCTTTCCCCAGTCTTGAGAAGAGGAAGGTCTCGTCGTAGCTGTCCCTTTTGAACTCGGCAATGCTTCCCCTCGTCCTTTCCTTTCTGAACTTCTTTATCGTCTGATAGATGAGAGTGCGCTTCTTCTCCGCATCCGATCCGTCTCTGTCTGCCGTAATCGGCTTGAGCGTCGATGCAAGCGAGAAGAGCGACTGACCCCTCAGCCAGCGTGAGAAGTCGTTGCGTCTCACATGGTAGGCGAACGAGTCGAGGGGAACCCGCATCATGGTCTCCTGGAGCTCCTTCATGTTGGAAGCCGTCGCTATGGTGTTCCCGCTCTTTGGGTCGATGAATCTGAAGGGCCCGAAGTTGTATTTTTCAGTGAAGTATTCGGAGAGTTCGAAATATCTGTCGGGAGAGAGTTTCCATATGAAGTCTGCGCCGACCTTTGCCGCCGACACTCTGCCGTCGATATCCGTCGACTGTATGAGAACGGGAAGCTCGCTGTTGTCATTTCTGACGTAGAGCGCGAGCCTTTCTCCCGCTCCGTCCTTTCCTTCGGGGGACGGAAACGAGAGGTCAGTTATGACACCCAGGATATTCTCCCTGTATTTGTTGTAGATCCTTACGGCTTCGTCGTATGTGCGTGCCAGTACGATCTTCGGCCTGCCCCTCATTCTCAGCTTCGTTCCCCAGTCGTTGAGTGCTTCGATTATAGAGGCCCTGTTCTGCTTGATGAGGAGTGTATATATTTCGGGAAGGTATGAGGAAATGAAGCGGACGGAGTCTTCGACGAAGAGGATGACCTCAACGTCTGCCTCTTCAGTATCGTGATCGATGTTGATTGCGTCCTCGATGAGCTTGATCATCGCAAGGAAGAGCGATGGGTTTCCGAGCCAGTAGAAGAGGTAGTCGATATAAGGGCAGTTCTCGCCTTTCAGCACCTTTGCCTTTCTGTGGTCGGGGGAGGGGGAGAGGGCGATGAAGGGGAGGGAGGGATTATATTCCTTACAATCTCTTGCCAGCGCCTCGACTCTGCCGGAGCCCAGGTCCAGCATCGATATGACGAGGTCGAAGTTCTGGTTCTTAAGGGCGGCGAGAGCCTCCTTTTCGTTGTTTGTGTGCGTAATCTTCGGGGGATTACTGAGTCCCAGCGACGTATACTCTTTATAGAGTTCCTCTTCGACCCTCCCGTCCTCCTCAAGCATGAATCTGTCGTAGTCCGAGCAGATCAGGAGCACGTTGTAGATGTGCTTGAGCATTAATGAAGAGAAGGGAACCCAGGTTTCGTCCAGCTGATAGTACATGTTAATTCTTCTGTCTCTTCAATACGAAGAGCACGACGGACGCGAGGATGAAGAAGGCGGTAATCCAGCCCAGTACGGTGAGCGTACTCTCCTCGACGCCTACAATCGATATAAGGACAATCATTACCAGAAGAAGGGCCGCGAGAACCCAGACAGATATCTTGTAAAGCAGGTTAATCATCTTTTTTCCTCTCTGTCATTATAGATAATGAGGGGGATGATATCTAGTGAGGAATACTTCCTGTCAAAATCATCATTTGACCTGCCTCTTGAGCCTCCTGTACACTTTTTCAGAAACAGACAAACCCCGGAAAGGAAACAGTACCATGATAGAGATACAGAATGTCTCGAAGACATACCCCGGCGGTATAAAGGCCAATGACAACATCTCCTTCACTGTAAACAACGGCGAGACGGTCGCCCTTGTAGGTCCCAACGGAAGCGGAAAGACGACACTCATCCGCCGGATTCTCTCTGTCATATCCCCGGGGGAGGGGAGGATTCTCATCGACGGCAGACCCGACGGACTCGACAGCACCGCATACGTTCCCCAGATGCCGGCACTCTATCCGGCCCTCACTGTCAAAGAGACGCTTCTTGTGACGCTGAAATATCTCGGGGTACCGAAGAGGAAGGCAGATGAGCGCATTTCCCGGACGCTCGAGCGCACGGGGCTGCATGTGGCTGCCTCACAGCCTTCATATACACTTTCCGGAGGACAGCGGAAGCTCCTCTCGTTCGCTTCGCTTCTCGTACAGGAAGCTGACAATCTCGTAATGGACGAGGTGACGAGCATGGTCGACGTCGTGACGAAGGAGCTTATCTGGCGCCTTGTCGAAGAGGAAAGGAAAAGGGGATGCGCGATTCTTCTATCGTCGCACGACATCTCGGAAGTCAGGAAGCTCTCTACAAGACTCGTCGTCTTGAAAAAGGGGAGAATCATCTTCTCCGGCCTTCCCGACGAAGTGCATAACGAATACTGCCACTCTACACTCCGCACTGGCAACGGAGAAGAGACGCGGAAGATTCTTGAAAGCTTGAACTGCAGCTATACATGTGAAAACGATGGCTTTTCCGTTGTTACCAGCAATCTTTGTGAAATGATCAGGCTTCTCGAGCGTCTTTCAGATTCCGTCGCTGTCACAGCTCTGAAGTGCGAACATCCCGCATTCTACGATGGACTGATCTCAATGCTGGAAAAGGAGGAGAAGTGATGTTCAGGACAATCTCAACGAGTATGTGGATCAACTTCAAGAACCTCAGATTCTATCTTCTCCATTATCTGATGCTTGTCATAATATTCCCCGTCTCCTATCTCCTTATAAGTCTTACGTCGAACGGCGGCATAAGGGATGCCGGGACATATTCGACGGGACTCTTTACATCGATGCTCCTCTCCCTCTTCATAAACATGGAAGCTTCCATGATAGCACAGAGTTCGTCCGTCACGGCTTTCGAACAGTATGCCGTCTTCAGGGTGCGTCCTCTCTTCGTCCATATGGGAGGGTGCCTGTACCATGCGACTCTTTCGCTGCCGTTCCTGGCGCTCCCCGTTATTCTTAATCTTGTTACAGGAAATGGTGTGGATGTGCTTCTGCTTGTTGTCTCCCTCGTTACTGCCGTTCTCTTTCTTTCGGCGTTGTCGATGGTGCTCGGAGGATTATTCCGCAATCCGAATATCGCATCACCGGTAATCAACATGGTTTATATGATTATAATGATGATCACGCCCTTCTACGGCGACTATGGGAAGGCAGGGGAAGTGATGAGACTGCTCTGTTCTTTCAATCCCTTTGCGCATGCCGTCTCCCTCATTGCGGGAAGTTTCGGAAAGGAAATGCTGACGTCACCGTTTATCTCGGCCGGAGTTCTTGTTTCTCTTTCCGCAGTGCTTTTCATTCTTGCTGCAAAGCGCTGGTACCGCTGTACGGCACCCGAGAAGCTCGGTCTCTTCTGATATCAGAACAGCGTCACTACGAGTGCAGTAAGTGCAGCGACGGCGGCGAAGACGGGGATTCCCCTCCAGAATGACCCCAGATGCTTTTCCGGATTCCGGTATTCACTCTTCTCGGGGATGAACGAGAATCTAATGCGTTTCGTGTTCCTCCACCATAACAGGTCTATGACAACGAGGTCGAAGAGCCCCAGTCCCTCGCCGAAGACGAGGAAGTAGAGGAATGCATCCGGATAGCTCTCGAATGCCAGCGTCTTCCTGAAGACAAGGCCGATAACGGAGAAAGCGGCTGTGAAGAGCAGCGTGTTGCTGATGAGGATGGACGGAATCGAGGGAGCCTTCTTATCTTCTTTGACAAGGCCCTGTTTCCTTACTTTCTTCTGAACGCTTTCGGGGTATGATCTCAATCCCGCGAGATTCTTCCTGTCTGAACCTGTTGCGAGAAAGCAGATTCCCCAGTACAGAAAACAGAAAACGATGATGATGGCGTACTTCATGGCCGTAGTTTAGGAAAAAAGGGGATGAATGAAAAGAGTTAGTTGTGATTAACTCAGGTTCTCTATGGACACCGCTCCCTCGAGGAGGGCTTTCGTGTTCATGAGTATGCGGCGGATGTAATCTTCTCCGAGTTTCTTCTTTATAAGCTCCCTGGCCTCCGGGAGCGTCTGGCTCCTTGTCGTCGTGTTGTGCATGTCGGAGCCGAGGACGTGTATATAATCCTTTTCAAGGAGCCTCAGGGCCTCCCTCTTCGAGGATAGGAAGAAGGAGCTGTTTGACTGTATGCGTATGCCGTTGTCCACGAGAAAGGGGAGCGTCTCCTTCTTCTGGTAATCCATATATCTTTCCATATGAGCAATCACAACATTGAGGCCGAGCTCGTTCTTTACCTTCAATATGTTCTCTATGTCGTAGTTGGACCAGCGTGAGAATGGCATTTCTATGAGGATGGTATCTGTTCCTTCTATACAGAGCTTTCTGAGGCTTCCGCCCTCTCCAATCGAGGGATAGTATGCAACTTCGGCGCCGAGATAGACTGCGGGCATCTCCTCCTTATTATAACAGGAGAGGAGTCTCCCTGCCGCTTCGTGCCTCTTCTCCAGAAAGGTTTCAAGGCCCGTGCGTTCGGGGTAGAAATGGGGCGTCGCGACAATACGCCGTATTTTTCCGGCGTACGTTGCCTTAAGCATTTCAAGCGACATATCCAGGCTGCTGCTTCCGTCGTCGACTGAGGGAAGAACATGGGAGTGGAAATCGATGACTCTCGCACTTTTCTTTACTTCGCTCCCATCTGCTGCGGAAAACATAACACCCTCCTTTCTGCCTTTTTTCAATCATAAGGCAAAATGGAGGATGAGACAATTCCTTGTTCGAATTATCAAGTTGTTATGCAGAAAGAAAATAAAAAAACAGCGGTAAAATTGAGGATAATGTAAAAACCTTAGGATTCCGTCAAAAAATTGAGGAAAAAATAAAGATATAATTAAAATAAGAAAGAAAAATTGAAGATAAAATAAAGATTGACTGATACAAAAAGTGGATTTACGCTTATATGCAGTAATAAGGAGATTACTATGTACGATCTTAATACATTCATGGCAGAGCTCGAAAGAAAGAACCCTGCACAGCCGGAATTCATCCAGGCTGCTAGAGAAGTCATCGAGTCTGTAATCGATACAGTCAATTCGAATCCGCTGTACCTCAAGAACAAGATTCTCGACAGAATTGTCGAACCCGACAGAGTCATCAGCTTCAAGGTCGAATGGGAGGATGACAACCACGAAATCCAGGTCAACAGGGGCTACAGGGTCCAGTTCAACAACGCTATCGGACCATACAAGGGCGGACTGAGATTCCATGCCAACGTAACACTCGGAACACTGAAGTTCCTCGGCTTCGAACAGATCTTCAAGAACTCCCTCACGACACTCCCGATGGGCGGCGCAAAGGGCGGCTCGGACTTCTATCCGAAGGGAAAGAGCGACGCTGAGATCATGAGATTCTGCCGTTCCTTCATGACGGAACTCCAGAAGTACATCGGACCCGACACAGACGTTCCGGCAGGCGACCTCGGAGTCGGCGGAAGAGAAATCGGCTTCATGTACGGCCAGTACAAGAGACTGAGAGACGAGAACACCGGCGTCCTTACAGGAAAGGGATGGGGATGGGGAGGATCTCTCATCAGACCCGAGGCTACAGGTTTCGGAACAATGTACTTCGCCAATGAGATGCTCAGGGAACACGGCGACTCCTTCGAAGGAAAGAGAATCGCAGTATCCGGCTTCGGCAACGTAGCATGGGGCGCTGTCACAAAGGCGACAGAACTCGGCGCAAAGGTTGTCACAATCAGCGGTCCCGACGGATATGTCCTCGACGAGGAAGGAATCAACACTCCCGAGAAGATTGCATACATGCTCGAACTCAGAGCATCCAACAACGACGTCGTCGCTCCTTATGCAGAGAAGTTCGGCGCCAGGTTCGTTCCCGGGAAGAAACCCTGGGAGGTCAAGGTCGACATGGCATTCCCGTGTGCTCTCCAGAACGAGCTCAGAGGCGAGGATGCAGAACAGCTTATTGCAAACGGCGTGAAGTATGTCATCGAGACAAGCAACATGGGGTGCTCTCCGGAAGCTATTGCAGCATTCCAGAAGGCAAGAATCCCGTTCGCTCCGGGCAAGGCTGCAAACGCAGGCGGTGTCGCAGTATCGGGTCTCGAGATGAGCCAGAATGCAATGCACTATAACTGGGATGCAGAGGAAGTCGACGAGAAGCTGCACGGCATCATGAAGAACATCCACGCAGCATGTGTCAGAGAGGGCAGATGTGCAGACGGTTACATCGACTATGTAAAGGGTGCAAACATCGCAGGCTTCAAGAAGGTTGCCGATGCTATGTGCCAGCAGGGCTATTGATCGATAAGCCTTATAGAAAACCAAATTTAACAAGCATATGACGCCCGGGCTCTCCGGGCGTTATCTATAGTTCCCTCTAAGTTTTTCTAACTACCAGTGATTTACCTGGACGGGCGACGAGCTCGTCCTTAATTTATTCCCTTATTTTATTTAAAATTATCTCATATTGACTTGCTTATTTAGGTTGTATGGTGTACAATGTAATTAGAAATATTAAAATTATAATTACGAGGTTGCCATGTACATCGGTTACGACAAGAAGAGCGGAGTAAAGTATGCAAAGATATGTTCATCCGAAAGGATTGACGGTAGAGTTGTCACCACACAGAAGTCTCTGGGGCGTGTAATCGATGAAGAGAAGAAGATCTATCATAACAGAAAAAGGGGGTACTTCTCATACGATGTGGAGACAGACACATACTCCGATGTTGATGCATCGAACCTCCCCAAGATAAAGAGGAAGAACAGGAAGGAGAAACTGATTCTCGACTTCGGGGATTCCTGGTTCATCGACCGGTTCATCAGGGATAATAACCTCTACGATGCAATCGGTGCTTTGGATTACGGTAACACGGATTCAGTCAGGGCGATGGTTATGTACTATGTCCTCTCCAGCATGGCGAACTGCTACGCCGAGGACTGGCTTGAGGGAAACTATGCACGCATTCTCTATCCGAAGGCCAATCTCTCGAGTCAGAGAATAAGCGACCTTCTCTCAGCCATCGGGGATGAATGGTCATACCGCGCATTCTTCGAGAAGTACCTCCAGGATGTCGTCCAGAAGAGGAAGGACGGAGAGGAGATACTGATAGACTCCACGGGTCTTCCGAACAGCATTCATTTTCCCCTTACGGCAATAAGCAACCATAACGGTAAGATTTCGAATGAGGTAAGGCTGATTTATGTTGTCCAGAGAGAGACCAACCTCCCTCTGTTCTTCCGCTATGTCCCCGGTAATGTCATAGATGTAAGTACCCTTACGAGGACCATCAAAGAGCTAAAGGCTTACAATGTAGATACTAAGTTCGCCATTGTGGATGCAGGGTACCTCACCGAGGAGAACACAAAGGCACTCTACGACGGAGGTGTCTCCTTCCTCTCCAGGATGCCGGAAAAGACTAATCTCTACAAGGCTCTCATGAAGGAATGCCTTCCGGAACTCGAGAAGGAGGAGAATCTTGTCACATACAACAGCCGCTGTGTCTACCTCCTTCAGAAGAGAGTTCTTCTTGCTATGAACGGAAAGAGCAGGATACTTGAGGACGACGAGAAACCTTCTCCGGAAGAGGGAAACATCGGCTACGCATATGTCGGCAGGGACCTTGCAATGCAGAGCCTTGAAACTTCGAAGGCGTGTGATAACATCAAGACGAAGAAGTATACAAGCTCAGACATACATGAGATAAGAACCAACGGCGGTACATTTGTTCTGATTTCATCCCGCAGGATAGTAATCGAAAAGGTCCTTCCGTTCTATTACACAAGGCAGCAGATCGAGCAGGTATTCGATGTATGCAAGAACAACACCAAGATGCTGCCGCTGAGGACTCAGAGTGAGGAGACTTTCAGGGGTCACCTGATGCTGGCTTTCATCGCTGCAGTCATCGTGAAGATACTGCAGGAGAAACTCAAGAATACAGAGATGACTCCAGATGGAGTGCTTCTTGATCTGCGTAATCAGAAATGTAAAGTTCTCTCCGATGGCGAGGTCCTCACATGCGAGCTCGTGAAAAAAGCAAACGATGTCTTGAAGTATTTCAAGCTCAAGTGCCCGATCAGTATTCCAAATAAGGGCTGATGTAATTAGAAAAACTCACAGGGAGCTACAGGTTATTCGTGCCTTCCTCCGTCCCCGCCGGCCGCCGTAAGCCTCTTCTTCATCTG
>CAVDOI010000054.1:0-13385 GCA_963610485.1 Lachnospiraceae bacterium | reverse complement strand
GTCTGTTTCATAGCTTTTTGTAGTTGTCAAGGATTATTAGATGCGTTTCTCCTAGCTTTTCTTTTCACGGAAAAAAGAAAACTTGTGTCCGTGCCACAGAGGTAGTATCCTTAGAAGCAGAAGAAATAAGTTCGGGGGATTTGTATGAACAAACTTCTAAGAAAGGTATCCGTGGGGATCCTCGTGGTCCTCTTTGTCGTTTCATGCGCAACATCAGGCGCAGAACCTGAAAAAGAAACAAAAGTAATCACACCTGCAGTTGAAGAGTCTGCTCCCGCTGCAACAGCCGCTCCCGTAAAGGAAGAGCCTGTTCCTGCCGTGGCGAAGGAAGAGCCTGTTTCCACTCCTGTAAAGGAAGAGGCTGCACCGGTGACGGTGGAAGCAGCACCCGGGGTTGCAGCGGCTCCTGTAAAAGCAGAAAACATAGTGGAGACCGAACCGTCAGAGGCCGAGAAACCTCTTCTCGAGACAGAACTCGAATACATGGGCATCAAGGCTGAGGTCACTGCATACGGAACACATGCAGTCATCCGTCTTCCCGAGGGGACGACAAAGGCCGATATAGTGGAAATACTGAAGTGTTTCCCCTCCGGGATTTCCACAGAATGTGTAACATACAGATTCAGTGACGGCGTCCTGGAGCTTACATATCCTTCTCTCACGAAGGACGCTCTGGAAGTCCTTGCTGAAAAAGCAGAAGAAGCTTTCGAAGCATATATAGACTCTGTAATCAAGGAAGAGAAGCTCCCGAGATACGAGGTCTATGTCGAACTGGCAGGCGGTAAGCTCGACAAGTCATACTATCCGAAGGAAGGGCTTTCGTTCGTCGACGGTACCTCCGTTATCTGGATCAGATACGACGGCAAACATTTCGGCGTCAACTTCGGAGGCGGCGTTCTTGAAGAGGGCATCACAGTCGCTTCTCTCATCGAAGCACTTTCCTCCGGCTCTGTAACGGCTCCGGATCTTGTGAGGGACGGTTATCTCTTCCTCGGCTGGAAGAACGAGAGAACAGGTCTCATCGACAGAGACTTCACAATCACATTCGATTCCGTCACGGACGGCGATGTGTACACGGCGCAGTTCGAGGAGATCATCAATCCTGTCAAGTCTTACGTCGTCAACATGACGGCCGACGGCGTCGCACTCTCGGGCTATCCTCTCATGGTGTCCGATGATGAATCGGGAGTGCTTCTTCCGACTCCCGAGAGAGAGTACTACACGTTCGACGGCTTCCTCGATTCCGAGAGCAACATCGTCGGCAGCGTAAGCTTTACAGACAAGTCCTCTTCCGATATAACACTCGAAGCAAGCTGGACTCCGGTCGAATATTCAATCACCTATGATGAAGAGGGCATCGAATACAGAGAGAAGCCCGTCGAGGTGAAGGCCGAGGAGCCGAAAGCTGAAGTCGTTGTCGAAGAGGCGAAGAATCCCGGACACTACAACGTCGAAGACGAGTTCACACTTCTTCCTCTCAACAGGGACAAGTACATATTCAAGGGCTGGATCGAGGAAGGAGAGGAGTCATATCTTGCCGATCCCGATTACAGATTCGTGAAGGGGACGCACGGCGACAAGACTCTCGTCAGCGTCTGGCAGCCCAGAACATATTCCATCACATATATCGGAAATACCTCGTACTGCGGACCGTCGAGCTACGTTTACGGCAGCGGCGACATCACAATCGTGGCTCCGGAGGCTGTGACCGGCATGACATTCCTCGGCTGGAAGGAGAGTGGAACGGACAACGAACCGTCCGTCACATACGCCATCGACTCCACGAGGGGTGAGAACATCGTTCTTGAAGCGGTTTGGGTTCCCGTCGAATATTCGATTCTCTACGACGAGGACGGCGTTGAATACAGGGAGAAAACCGTGGAGGCTGTTCCTGAAGTCGAAAAAGTCGTTGAAGAGCCGGAGAATCCCGACCACTACACCATAGAAGACGAGTTCACGCTTCTCCCGCTCGACAGGGACAAGTACATATTCATGGGATGGATCGAGGAAGGGGAGGAGTCATATCTTGCCGATCCAGCTTACAGATTCGAGAAGGGCACACACGGCGACAAGTCCCTTGTCAGCGTATGGCTTGCAAAGACATACTCCATCAGGTACAGGCTCAATGCCGCAGATGTCACCTTCAACGGTCCGGAAAGCTATGTATACAACACCGGCGACATCGCCGTCCCGTCCCCCGGAGAGGTCGAAGGCCTTGTCTTCCTCGGCTGGAGGGAGAAGGGAACGGACAATGAACCCTGTGTCACATACACTCTCGATTCAACAAGAGGAGAGGACATCGTCCTCGAGGCTGTATGGAAGCCTGTCGAATATACAATAGAGTATGATCTTGACGGCGGTTCGCTTCCCGAAGGCGCCGTCAACCCGTCATCGTACAACAAACTGAGCCGGACATTTACGCTCCGCTCTCCCGAGAAAAGAGGATACAGATTCGTCGGCTGGCAGTATGAAGGCATGGAAAAGGTCAACACGATGCTCTTCTCCGTCGTCTTCTCGTCAGACTGGGTGAGCCTCGCACTCGATGTCTACGAGGACCATATAAACATATCACTCGCGGCGGCGGATGACAGCATGATAGATCTCCTTGAAGATATGATCAGCGAGGAATTCCCGTATTCCGCATATGATGTCTACGGCTCCGGTATGAGGATTTACTTCACTCTTGATACGAAGGACGAAATCGAGAGCCTTGTGAACGAGTTCGCTCTCGAAATGGGCCTCGAGCGTGTCAGAACGGAAGAGCAGACGACATTTGTAGCAGATTCGATCACCATCGGCAGCGGCAGCGTCGGCAACCTTTCCTTCAAGGCTGTCTGGGACATAGTCTATTACAATATATATTATGATGAAGAAGGCGTTCTGTACCGTGTTCCTGCACTGAAGGAAAAAGAGGTCACGAATCCGTCTGTCTACACTGTAAACGATGCATTCACGCTCGTGAATCCGAGCCGCATCGGCTATGACTTCGTCGGCTGGATCATCGACGGCGAGGAAGTGACTCTCGCACGCCCCATCTATTCCATCGAGCCCGGCACTGTCGGCGACAAGAATCTCCTGGCTGTATGGAAGGAGAAGGACTATTCGATTACCTACGACCTCGACGGCGGAAAGGCGGAGGACGGTCTTGAAACCTCATATACATACTCGTTCGACTCCGTCAAACTCCCGACTCCTCTAAGAAAGGGATACACATTCGTCGGCTGGATGGACGAAGCGGAAGGCAAATACATAAGCCGTATCTCCAGCTTCTCCGGACGTGACTTCACTCTCAGAGCCGTATGGAAACTCAACACATACTCCGTTACATACCGTCTGGGCGGCGGAGAGCTCGAGATGTACGAGGAGAATCCTGCCACCTATACAGTCGAGGATGAAGGGATCGCGCTATCCAACCCCGTCAGGGAGGGATACACATTCAAGGGCTGGTATGAAGGAAGCGGCAGATATACGAAGAAGACTGCACTTCTGAAGGAATACACAATCGACACGACAAGAGCGGAGAACATCACACTCAGCGCTCTCTGGGAGGCAGTCGACTACCCGATCTCCTACTCCCTCGACGGCGGCAGCTACCGCTTCGAGATCGAGAACCCGGAATCCTACACAATCGAGGACTATGTCATCATCGCCAACCCGTACCGTGACGGCTATGATTTCACAGGCTGGGTGATTGCAGGTGACAGGACAGAGACCCATACCATCGACAAGAGGATCGAAAAAGGCACGACTGGCGCTCTCAAGCTCATCGCGACATGGAAGAAGTCGACGGTCGGACTCGGCGTCGTGACCGAGAAGCAGAAGAACCTCGTCGTCTACGGCAGGGACAACATCGAAAGACCCGACTGGGTAGTCGAGACTCCGGTGGTAGACGGCTGGTATTATGAGAAGGCTTACGTCAGTGAATCGGAGAACATCTACGAGGCTGCCGAGAGAGCCAGGAAGATGGGAGCCGCACAGTTTGCAATGAGAAGAGGCGCAACGGTTGAAAACACAGAGAAGAACCTCAACGGCACACCGTACATATCGACATCATTGAAGCTCAACTCGACAGTCTTCGACATCGAGATCGTTGAACTCTGGGTCGACAGCGACGGCGGTACCTGGGTATTGATGAAGGCACCGAAGTAAGGCAGATATATATGCGGCGGCGTCATGCCGCTGCATAAACGGCAGGGAGATTGAATGAATAAATACTTTGTCATGGTTCTGTTTGCTCTTCTGCTCCTTCTGATACCTTCATGCAGGAAGAACAGGGGAGAGAAGGCTGATGCAGCCGCCGTGACGGCGGAGAGTACAGCTGATTCCATAAAGGCGGCGGAAGAAAAGGTTCAGTCCGGCACTCATGAAAACAAGGAGACCGTGACTGCGGACGTCACTCCCGTTCCCGTCGACGGCGTGAGGGTCTACAGAGATAACATCTTCTATACATATTCCTCTGAAAAAGGCGGCTATGTCGTCACTTCGAATGCCGTGACATACAGCCGTGAGGCAGTGATTCCTGATGACATCGACGGTGTTCCCGTCGTCGCGGTCGGAGAGAACGCATTCAGCGGCAATGAAGCCGTAACAGGAACACTCCATATTCCCGGAAGCGTGAAGGAGATCGGAAGCGGGGCATTCTCGGGCTGCACATCTCTCACGGGGCTCCGGCTCAGTGAAGGCATAGAGACAATCGGAAGCGGAGCCTTCAGCGGTGATGTCTCACTCACGGGAGACCTCGCCGTTCCCTCCACGGTCACTGTGATCGGAGAGGAGGCTTTCCTGAACTGTCCCGGCTTTGACGGCGGACTCTACATACTCGGAAAGACAGAGGTAGGAGACATGGCTTTCTACGGCTGCAGCGGCTTTGTGGAAATCAACATCCTTTCAGCACTTTCAATCGGAGACAGTGCATTCGAGGACTGTACGGGACTCAGAGGCGACCTCATCATCCCGGAATCTGTCAGAACGATAGGGGAGAGGGCGTTCTACAACTGCAGCGGACTCGACGGCGAGCTTGTCATACTCGGCGCGGAGACAATCGGGAAGAAGGCTTTCAAGTACTGCTCATCCCTCAGAGGGGATCTTATACTTCCTTCTACTCTCGAAAGCATCGGAAAGTGTGCGTTTGCCCGCTGCTCGGGCTTCGACGGAACTCTTGTTCTTCCGTCTTCTCTCTCTGCAGTCGAGAAGGGCACTTTCTACATGTCGGGCTTCTCATGTGATGTGATAATCCCGGAGAGCGTGAAGAGCATCGACACAAGGGCGTTCGCGGGAACGACGGTTACTCCGTACTTCACATCGCCTTATATCGAGATTGCATCCGACGCATTTTCGCCCGGTACCGTAATACCGGCGGAACTGCTCTGAAAAGAAGAGAGGAAAGAGCAATCACTATCCGGGACTTCGATTCCGGATATCTTTTTCCGCCGTATATCAGGCGGGGATGAACTCCCTGCCGCTTTCCGGTCCGCTCACTTGAACCTGTACGAGCCGAAGAGTCCGAAGTATGTATAGCCGCCGAGACCGCGTCTCAGTTCACAGAAGACATCGACGTTGTAGATACGGAGACTTGTGAAGATTCCCGCATAGAGCGAGACCTTGTTGTCAAGGACAGGAACAAATGAGACGCCCGCACTTACACCGACACGGAAGGGAGAACCTGCGAGAACCGCTCTCGAGGCTCTGATTCCGATGTCCGCAGTTACGAAGAATGGCGATCCGATTACCATATCGAGAGAACCGTACAGCGAGAAGTCGCTGTATGCGTAATCAACATCCAGGCCTGCAGAGAGTCCGACTCCCTTTGCAGTGTTGTTCTGGAATATGCCGAGAATACCGCCGCGTGCGGAGAAGGAGAGCGTCCAGTCCTTTTCCTCTGCCGTGCTCTGCGCCGGTTCTGCCACCGGGGAAACAGGAGATGGAGAAGATGAAGTCGTTGTCTGAGAAGATGAAGATGTCGTTTCAGACGGCTGTGAAACTGGTGTGGAAACTGCCACGATCTCTTTCTCCGGTGCCGGACCCTTTGCGACAACCCTGTCTGCTGCGGCATTCGAGCTTATGATGTCGACTGCATCTCTTGCAATGCTTTCGAGAACGTCGTATGCAGCAAGCAGGAATGATTTCGACTGCTCCGGGTAACAGATTGTGACGGTGTCTTCTTCGACGGAGTATGTCACGTCTGCCGCCTCTTCGGGGTATATGCTTCTGAGAATTCCGACTGCCGCATCTATGTCTCCCGGGGTGGTTCCGGCGGGAAGTGTCAGAGACGCATGTGTGCTGTAGACCTCAACTTCGGCTTTGACTCCCCTGTACGAGAATTTTCTGCAGAAGAAGAGCCCGTCTTCAGCCTGATGTGTTTCTTCATATTCTGCAGGTGTCTCAGCTCCAGGCTCAGCCACAGCTGCTGCGGTTTCTTTCCTGATTTCCGGAATTACTTCCTCAACCGCGGGTTCTTCTGCCCTTGTCTCCTTAAATGTTTCCTCAGTAGGCGCGGGGAGAACCTCTGCCGCTATGACCTCTTCCGTGATTTCTGCATTCTCCTCATGAGGATTCATGTATTTTCCTATTTCAATTTCAAGAAGGGGGATGAGGTACTTTCCGTTGATGGAAGGATCGAAGGAGAGGACGAGCTCGTAGTCATTGAGAGTGAGGGTCGCCCTGAGAATGTCGCCGCCGCCGTACCTCTTTTCAAAGAGGATGAAGGCATCGAGGTTTTCGATGATATATGAGTCAAGATAGATGCTCAAATAGCCGTAATCCGTATAGCCGGAGAATGTACAGTCCTCTATGGAGAACGAGTACGGGCGGTAGTCATCCCCTGCCGCAACCGTCTCCTGCGGCCCTGCGGACTCTTCATATATGGAATCTTGAGGCGCTGTCTTTTCATCCGGAAGGCTTTGATAGGACGAAGAATCCTTTCTGCCGTCAGATGTCTCATTCTTCTCTACAGACGCGGGGCGTACATAGTCCGGAGTGCTGTCTTTCGCTTCTGAAGCGGAGTTTTCTTCTGTCCGCACGGAAGCGGGGCGGATGTACTGCACTGTATCCTTCTCCGTCTCCTCTGCCTTCATCGGAGCGGCCGGCCTGACGTAAAGCGGTGCCTCTACGGCCTTCTCATCCTTCCCCTCCATCGGAGTCGCGGGCCTCACATAACGTGTCGCTGCCCCAGCAGAGTTCTCCTTTTCCTCCATTTTCACGGCCGGACGTATATAATCCTGACCCGATGATGCTGAGAGCGTGAATAAAGACAAGACGAACAGACAGAAAATGAATAGCTTTCTCATATAATCCCCCGAAGCCTGTCTACTATCATAAATCCAATAATCCGAACTCTCAACAAAGAAAAGAAGTCTGACGTTGACGTGCAGTCTCTTCATGCTTTTCCTCCATGCATCTCCTAGGGAAAGTTATCGCTTTTTTCATATTCTTTCTTAACGTTTCCGTTTCTCCCGGGCTATATTATTGATATGAATATCATTCTGACCGCACTCTGTGCCCTGAACCTAATTGGGATTGTCGTCGTCATCGTCAGACTCTTCTCCCGGAAGAAAGGGGAGGATATCGACGAAGCGGCGCTCCTGCATGTAAGGGACGAACTGAGAGAGAGCAGCGAAGCCTCTTTCCGTTCCTTCCAAGCGTCATACGACCGTGACATGACAAAGCTCTTATCGGAGAGCCGGGAACTTTCGTCGGCCGTCGACTTGCGCCTCACGAATATGACGAGCACCATAAACAGTCTCTCTTCGGAACTTCTGAAACTCTCGAGGGAGGAGAGCGAGAAGGCGGCGGGAAGGAGCCAGAACCTCCAGAACGCCCTCAATCACAACTTCGACAGGATAAGGGAGGACAACCGTGCATCGTTTGCCCTCATAAGCGAGAAGAGCGAGAAACTTACAGGCGAAGTGAAGACCGGCATGGAGAAGATCCGTGAAGGCAATGAAGCGAGACTTAAAGATATCCAGAACATCGTCGACCAGAAGCTCCAGGAGACGCTCGACAAGCGTATTGCGGCATCCTTCGAGTCGGTGACGGAGAATCTCAACAAGCTCTACAAGACGATGGGCTCCCTCGATGTCCTCTCAGGCGACGTGAAGAAGATGAATGCACTCTTCTCCAACGTCAAGAGCAGAGGTGTATGGGGCGAGATGCAGGCCGAGACCATCCTTTCGGACATCCTCACACCGGATCAGTGGGTGAAGAACTATTCACCGCGCAAGAACCGTGAGAAGGTCGAATTCGCAATACGCCTTCCGGGGAAGGAGAACGGAGAGATTTTCCTGCCCGTGGATTCAAAGTTTCCCGTTGCGGATTACGAACGTTACAGGGATGCCGTGGACAGCGCTGACGCGGAGCGGACAGATGCGGAAGTGAAGAACATGAGGAAGGCCATCGAGAAGGAGGCGAAGACGATAAGGGATCTCTACATCGTTCCTCCCGAGACGACGGACTTCGCGGTGCTCTTTCTTCCCAGTGAAGCGCTCTACCTCGAGGTACTCAAGATAGACGGACTGGCCGAGAAGCTCCAGAACGAATGCAGAGTCGTGCTCACGGGGCCGAACAACTTCGCGGCGCTGCTGAACTCCCTCTCCTTGGGCTTCAAGACGATGCAGATCGAGGCTTACACCTCGACCATCTGGCATCTCTTCGAGGATCTGAAGAAGCTCTTCGGTGATCTTTCGAAGAGCGTCGACGAGTCGAAGAAGAGCGTCGACAAGGCATCCGAGAGCCTCGAGAAGGCGAAGTCGAGAAAGGATAAGATAGGCTCCGTGCTCTCGAAGATCGAGACAAGTGCCGAGAAAGCCGCACTCAGCGAGATAAACCAGTATTATATCGAAGAAAACAGCGAAAACGGAGGAGAAGATTTTCAACATTTACAAGGCTGAGACTTTTGTAAAAAAAGAAATGACTTTAAAATCAGGATATGCCGAAGATCGTAGATAAAGAAGAACGCATGAACACAATACTCATGAAGGCCATGGAGGTCTTCAGCGAGGTAGGATACAGGGAATCGAATCTGACTCTGATTGCAGAGAAGTGCTCTCTTTCACGTCCCACCGTCTATCAGTATTTCAAGGACAAGAAGGACATCTACTACTATGCAGTGAAGAAGGTCACGTCGGAGATGTTCACACTCTATTCATCGTTCGCCTTCGGAGAAGGGGACAAGGATGAGATAGAGCGCCTCGACCTCATTATCACGGACCTCTTCGAGAAGGCGGAGAACAACTCCTCGTCACTGTCGAATCTCGTCGAGTTCATCCTTGCCGAGAAACGTGCCGGTGTCGACGTCTATGAGATAATAAGGGCACGTACGGCCAAGCTCAGGATTCTCATAAAGAGACTTCTCCTGCAGGGAGTCCACAGAGGGACCATCAGAGAATGCAACGTCGAAAGACTCGGAGATGAGGTGTACAACCTCATCCAGGCCGAGTGCTTCCAGGTGGGTTTCTTCAACAACTATACCCCCGAGGAGGCGCATCAGACCATCTTCGATTTCCTCCTCACATTCAAGGCGTGAGATTTCTCCTTTACGATTTTCGTTTTTGTTACTAACTTAATTTCCGGGTGTTATGATTTCGATTCTTCAAATTAACAATCTGGAGGAAAGAAAATGAATTTCGATAAGTTTACAGTAAAGATGCAGAACGCCATAGAGGAGGCCGTGAAGACGGCGGAGAGCGCCGGACACAGCGAAGTCGTTCCTGCACACATGATTCTTGCCCTCCTCGAACAGAAAGACGGAGTACTCAGGCCGCTTCTGGAAAAACTCGGAGTATCTGCAGAAAGTGTAAGAGAAGCAATGGAGGAAGTGACGAGAAAGCTTCCGAAGGCTTTCGGCTCCACTCAGAAGACCTTCTCGAGATCGATGGCGAGAATACTCGGCGCATGCGAGAAGACGGCTGGCGATTTCAAGGATGAATATGTATCGGCGGAGCACTTCCTGATAGCGCTCCTCACAGACGAATGCGAGGAGAAGGACGCCCTCGTGCGTCTCGGCGTAACAAAGGATGATGTGCTCGAGGCCCTCAGGACGATAAGGGGCAACCAGAGAATCACAAGTCAGGATCCCGAGGCACAGTACGCAGCTCTCGACAAGTACTGCAAGGACCTCACAAGGGCTGCAAAGGAAGACAAGCTCGACCCCGTCATCGGAAGAGACGAGGAGATAAGACGTGTCATGCAGGTCCTTTCGAGAAGGACGAAGAACAACCCCGTCCTCATCGGTGAACCCGGTGTCGGCAAGACGGCCATCGTCGAAGGGCTTGCGGAAAGAATCGCGAAGGGCGATGTCCCCGAGTCCCTCAGGGACAAGAGGCTTCTCTCCCTCGATATAGGATCCCTCATTGCGGGAGCCAAGTTCCGCGGTGAATTCGAAGAGAGACTCAAGGGTGTCATCAACGAAGTCACGAAGAGCGAGGGCAGGATAATCCTCTTCATCGACGAGCTTCATACGATCGTCGGCGCAGGTGCCGCAGAGGGCTCTACCGATGCGTCCAACCTCATCAAGCCGGCTCTGGCAAGGGGGGAACTCCATGCCATCGGTGCAACGACGCTCGACGAGTACCGTAAGTACATCGAGTCGGACAAGGCTCTCGAGAGAAGGTTCCAGCCTGTATATGCAAAGGAGCCCAGCGTGGCGGACACAATCTCCATTCTGAGAGGACTCCAGCCCAAGTACGAACTCCATCACGGGGTAAGAATCAAGGATGAGGCACTCGTTGCCGCTGCTACGCTTTCCGACAGATATCTGACGAACAGGTTCCTTCCCGACAAGGCCATCGACCTTGTGGACGAGGCTGCCTCCCAGATAAAGATGGAGATCGAATCCCAGCCCGAGGCCCTGGACAAACTCCAGAGGAAGATCCTGCAGCTCCAGATCGAGAAGCAGGCCCTCAGCAGAGAAAACGATGATGCTTCGAAGGAGAGACTCGAAAAGCTCAACGTCGAACTGGGTGAGGATCAGACAAAGTACGATGCACTCCACCTTGAGTGGCAGAACGAGAAGAACGCCATCCTCGCCCTCAGGGAGAAGAAGGCCGAGATGGAGAAGCTGGTGCAGCGCAAGGACAATGCCGAAAGAAGCGGCAACCTCAACGAGGCTGCACAGATCAAGTACGGCGAGATGCCCACACTCGAGAAGGCCATAAAGGAGGCCGAGGACAAGGTCAACTCCTTCAAGGGTGAAGAGGGGAGACTCCTCAGGGAAGAGGTCACCGAAGACGATATAGCAAAGGTCGTCTCTCTCTGGACAGGTATTCCCGTGGCCAAGATGATGAGTTCCGAAATGCAGAAGTATGCCGATCTCGAGAAGATTCTCTCCTCGTCGGTAATCGGGCAGAGAGAGGCCATCGAGGCTGTCAGCAACGCAATACGCCGTAACAAGGCGGGACTGAGCGACGAGCACAGACCTCTCGGATCGTTCCTCTTCGCAGGTCCGACCGGAGTGGGTAAGACGCTCCTTGCAAAGGTGCTTGCCTCGTTCCTCTTCGATGACGAGAAGGCTCTCACCAGAATCGATATGTCGGAGTACATGGAAAAGTACTCGGTGTCGCGTCTCATCGGAGCTCCTCCCGGATACGTGGGCTATGACCAGGGCGGGCAGCTTACGGAGGTCGTAAGACGCCGTCCGTATTCCGTCATTCTCTTCGATGAAATCGAGAAGGCACATCCGGATGTATTCAACATCCTTCTGCAGGTTCTCGACGACGGAAGGCTGACAGACGGTCAGGGCAGGGTCGTGGACTTCACGAACACAATCATCATCATGACGAGCAACCTCGGAAGTGAGTATATACTCAAGGATCCCGGGCACGCGAACGAAGAGGTGATGAATGCCATCCACCATGCCTTCAAGCCGGAGTTCATCAACCGTATAGACGAGATAGTCATCTTCAACCCGCTCGGAAAGGAACAGGTGAAGAGCATCGTTCATCTGCAGCTTGAGACTCTCGCCGAGAGACTCGAGAAGAAGGGAATCACGCTTTCGTGGACAGGAGACGTCGAGGAGTACATCGCTTCTGTCGGCTTCGATCCCGATTACGGTGCAAGACCGATCAGAAGGGCCATCCAGAACGAAATCGAGAATACACTCTCGCGTTCGATTCTCTCGGGCTCTGTGAAGAAGAACGGTCTAGTCAATATAACGCTCAAGGATGGAAAGATCGCCGTCGAAAACTGAGAGCGCTGAATAACGCAGGGGTGTATCTACATCGTAGACACATCCCAGAGGGGAGGGCAGAGCAAGAAAGCCCTCCCTTTTTAGATACTCCTTCATCGTCCCTGTATGGTGAAGGAGTTTTTCTCTGTTTTCTCTCCTGTAGCATACCGGGTGCCCCGGGACGCTGTTATATACCGGCCTTACAATGGAGAAACGGCCGAGTGACGAATAGAGAGCGGCAACTGTCTCCTTTCCAAGGAGCGGAAGATCGGAGGGAAGGATGGAGAAATCATCGTCCTTTACATTTTCGATTCCGATAAGCGTACTTCCCCTCTGCCCGCTTTCGAAGTCGGGGTTGTAGACGAAGTCGACATCATACGGGGCCAGTATATCTTCAATCTTTTCTCTCTCGTGTCCCGTGACGACTATGACCCTGTCCGAGTACGGGATGACGGAGGAGAGCGTCTTTTCGATTACCGTCATACCGGAAAAGGGGAGAAGAAGCTTGTTCCTCCCCATTCTCGAACTCAGACCTGCAGCAAGTAGAATCGTTGTCATATTCAAGATTCTACTCCGTTTGGTCCTCTCTGAAAATTTCAAAAGAAGAAGACTGTGAACTCAATTCTCAGCCGGAACAGAACTCGGAGTCTGTTACACAGCATAAACAAAACCGGAAAACTGTCCGAGTTTGCACTTTTCTTTCTCTTTTTTCTCAATTCTTGAAAATAATCCTGACAAAATCCCGAGAAAAACTGCTTTAAAGGTAAAAGGAGTATTTTCAACGATGAAAAACGAGATTCCGGGAGGAACCCTCCCATGACTGAAAAAGAAAGAAAGGAACGGGAACTGAGAAATATCGAAGAGCTCAGAATGATTGACGACACATTCTTCGCCGCAGTCTTCGACGGACAGACAGAAGAGACAGAGGTTCTCATACGCACTATCATGAATCGCGATGACATCACCGTTGTTGAATCAAAGGTGCAGAACTTCATCCCCAGCCTCAGAGGACATGGCGTCTCGCTTGATGTACTTGCAAAGGACAGTGAAGGCCGTGCCTACATTATTGAGGTTCAGAGGGCGGATGCAGGAGCATCACCGAAGAGGGCAAGATTCACCGGCGCCATGGTCGACACCAGACTTCTTGAGAAGGGAGAAAACTATGAGGATCTTCCCGACCGATATACGATATTCATAACGGAGGGGGATTATTACAGGAGGATGG
>CAVDOI010000053.1:0-13438 GCA_963610485.1 Lachnospiraceae bacterium | reverse complement strand
CTATTCTTCCCCTCAGTGCCGTCAATACATTTGACTATTCTCTTCTCAGGGAAAAGAAACTTAAGGATCTGCAGGTACTGGCTCTTCTTCTCTTCACCGGCTACCTGACGATAAAAGATGGAGACTATGACGGACTTACTCTGACATTTCCCAATACTGAAATCAGAAAGACATTCACGCAGAACCTTGTTGAGCGTTTCACAGGTATTGAGGCAGCCCTTTATGCTGTGGAAGGCATCAGGGCTGTAAAGGAAGGAAATATGGAGCGGCTTGAAAAGGTTTTCAATGCCTTCCTGAAGGAGTTTCCTTATACGATCCTCGAAAAGAAGGAAAGAAGCTACCAGGAGGCTTTCTTCTCTTTCTTCCTCATGATAGGAGGAGCACGCATTGATGCCGAAGAGGCGTCTCTCTCAGGACGAAGCGACATTGTCATCTCTACAAACCGCGATGTCTATGTCATCGAGATGAAGGTTGACGAGAGCGTCGATAAAGCCGTTGAGCAGATAAAAGAGCTGGGTTACTACCATAAGTACATCAATACAAGAAAGACCATCCATATCATCGGGCTCAACTTCTCGTCCGGAACAAGGCAGATAACCAAGAGGAAGGAAGAGATAATCGACAAGACAAAAGAGCCGACATATCTCGGCTGAGGCTCGAAAACTGGTTTGATACGAAGAGTGAGGGGAGAAATACTCTGCTGATATCATGAAAGCTCAGGGGGCCGGAGATTTCCGACACCCCCGGTTCTTTTATACGGGTGCGAACTGGCTGTTGTAGAGACTGTAGTAGAAACCCTTCTTCTCCATGAGACCGTCGTGCGTGCCCGTCTCGATTATCCTTCCGTTCTGCATCACGAGGATGATGTCGGCATTCTTTATCGTCGAGAGTCTGTGTGCGACTACGAAGCTCGTCCTTCCCTCCATGAGGGTGTCGAAGGCACTCTGTACGAGAAGCTCCGTACGCGTATCTATACTGCTTGTCGCCTCATCGAGTATGAGCATCGGAGGATGTGTCAGCATGACGCGTGCTATGCACAACAGCTGTTTCTGTCCCTCGGAGAGACTGTGTTCGTTCAGGACTGTGTCGAGGCCGTCGGGGAGGGCTTCGATGAAGTCGCGGCAATGGGCCTCGTCCACGGCCTTTTCTATCTCCTCCTCCGCGGCATCGGGACGGCCGAACGTGATATTGTCCCTTACAGTTCCGTTCTTTATCCAGGTCTCCTGGAGCACCATGCCGTAGGAGGCTCTGAGAGAGTGGCGTGAAACCGAGAGGATATCCTTTCCGTCGATTCTTATCGTTCCGCTGTCGGGATCGTAGAAGCGCATGAGAAGGTTGATGATCGTCGTCTTTCCGCAGCCTGTCGGGCCGACGATTGCGACTCTCGTTCCCTTTGACGCTTCAAGCGAGAGGTGCTCGATGAGTTTTTTCGACTTGTCGTAAGAGAATGCCACGTCGTCTATATCGACATTGCCTTCGACTTTTTCAAGAGCGGTGGAGCTGTCGGCGCTCTCCTCGGGTACATTGATGAGATCGAAGACACGGGAAGCGCACGCGAATGAGTTCTGGAGTTCCGTTATTACGCTGCTTATGTCGTTGAACGGCTTCATGTACTGGTTTGCATAGCTCAGCATGACCGCAAGTCCCCCGACTGTGAGCGCTCCCTTCGGAATGAGGATGATGCCGATGAGTGCGACGAATGCGTAGATGATGTTGTTGACGAATCTCGTCGAGGGGTTTGCAAGAGAGCTGTAGAAGATGGCCTTCCGGCTTGCATCCGAGAGCTTGTCGTTGAGGACACGGAATTTCTCGTATGCCCTTTCCTCATATCCGTAGCCCTTGACGACTTTCATTCCGCCCACGATTTCATCGATGAGCGCAGTCTCGTCGCCGCGGGCGCTGCTCTGAGCGCGGAAGAGATTGAACGACCTGGATGATATGAATGACGAGACGACGAAGCTCAGCGGTGTGAGAAGGATGACTATGAGGCTGATCCAGACGTTCTTCGTGAGCATGAGATAGATTGTCGCAACAATTGTCACAACACCGCTGAAGAGCTGTGTGAAGCCCAACAGGAGACCGTCGGAGAGTACATCTGTATCTGTGATGATGCGGCTCACGACGTCACCGGAGGTGTGAGAGTCGAGGTAGGAGAGGGGAAGGTGCTGTATGTGCTCTGTCAGGTCGTTTCTTACATCCCTCACGACCGTGTATGTTATACGGTTGTTGATGATGTTCATGACGTAGACGAAGAGCGCACTTGTTCCCACACATACGAGGATCTTCACCAGGTATAGAGAGAGGGCGGAATAATCGATGCCCCCCTTTCCTGCAAGCTGGTCGATGGCGTCTCCGAAGAGAAGGGGAACCCAGAGCTGCAGAATTACGCTGACGGATGCAAGAAGAAGACTCAGGACAAGGAGGAATCTGTGTCCCTTGAGGTACTTCAAAAGCTCTTTCACTGTAGAGGAATACTTCATGCTCTTTCCTCCTTTTTCTCCTCGGGGAACTGCGAGTAGTAGATGTCGCGGTAGATTTCATTGCTCCCGAGAAGCTCGTCGTGCGTTCCTTTTCCCACGAGGCGTCCCTTATCGAGGACGAGGATTGTGTCGGCATTCCTCACTGACGATATTCTCTGCGATACGATGAAGATCGTAAGGCCCTTGAGACTTTTGACGGCCTTCCTCAGCTCCGCATCGGTCTTGAAGTCAAGAGCCGACGACGAGTCGTCGAGTATGAGTATCTCTCCTCCCTTTACGAGGGCGCGTGCAATCGTGAGTCTCTGCTTCTGGCCGCCGGAGAAGTTGCGGCCGTTCTGTTCGACAGCGGCGTCGAGTCCGCCTTTCTTTTCGACGATCTCGGCAGCCCGGGCCTTTTCAAGGGCGGAGAGGATCTCTTCGTCACATGCCCCTTCGTTACCCATGAGCATGTTCGAGCGTATGGTGCCGCTGAAGAGCTGCGCCTTCTGCGGAACTACGGAGACAAGGGAGTTTATAGTCTTCTTCGTGTACCGGTCGACGGGAGCGCCGTTGACGAGCACCTCGCCCTGTGTTCTGTCGTAGTAGCGGGGAATGAGGTTTATAAGAGTCGTCTTGCCGCTTCCCGTTCCTCCGATGATGCCGACTGTCTCTCCCTTCTTTGCAGTGAATGTAATGCCGCTGACTGCGCTCTTTCCTCCGTCGGGATATGTAAAAGATACGTCTCTGAATTCGACTGAGGTCTCGCTCTGTGTCTTCTCAGGATCGCTTTCGGGGTAGCTCATTCCCTCCTTTGTGTTCATCACGCCGTCGACTCTCCGCGCACACGCAAGGGCCTTGTTTATCGTGATGATGAGGGAGGCAAGCTTTATGAGCTCGACTATTATCTGGAGCATGTAGTTGTAGAGGGCGACGACTTCTCCCTGCTGCAGCTCTCCGAGCTCCACCTGCAAAGCCGAACGCTTTATGAGGATGACCGTTGCAATGTTTATGAGAACATATGTCACAGGGTTGAGGAGTGAGGAGATCTTTCCGACAAAGAGGTTGACAGACGTCAGGTCGTCGTTGCTCTTTCTGAACTCCTTGACGCTTCTCTCCTCCCTGTTGAAAGCCCTGATCACCCTCACTCCGGTGAGGTTCTCCCTTGTGAGAGATGTAACATCATCGAGTTTCGACTGGCTTTTCGAGTAGAGCGGGATGGAGAGTCTCATTATGAGGGATGTGACGACAAGCAGTACCGGTATTGCTGCGGCGAAGATGAGTGCTGCCTTCACGTTGATTGAGAAGGCCATGACTGCGGCTCCGAATACGATGAAGGGACTCCTCAGAAGCAGTCTCAGCGCCATGTTCAGCCCCGTCTGTATCTGATTGACGTCTGCTGTGAGCCGTGTGATGAGGGTGCTGCCTCCGATTCTGTCGAGGTCGGAGAAGGAGAGCTTCTCGATGTGGCTGAAGAGCTCTGCTCTGAGCGTCGTTGCAAAGCCTACGCTGGCCTTCGCCGCGAAGAACTGTGCGGTGACAGAGCAGGTGAGACCGAGAACGGCCATCAGAATCAGAAGACCGAAGTAGAAATAGATTTTTCCTCCGTCAAGGCCGGTGTTGTCGATCATTGCCGCTACGATGAGCGGAACCAGGAGGTCGAAGAATGCCTCCAGGAGCTTGAAAAGCGGTGCAATGACCGATTCCTTCCTGTAAGGCTTGAGATAAGATGTAAGTTTTTTCTTTTCAGGTTCTTTCATAACAGAAACAATCCTCCCCGCTTTGAGGAGGACTGTAGTATTTTATCAGTTTTCATTTATTGAGGATAGCCATGAATTCCTCTCCTGTTATAGTTTCCTTTTCGAGAAGGTAGGAGCTGAGGGCATGGAGCTTGTCTTCGTTCTCCCTGAGGATGTTCATGGCCTTCTCGCGTGCCGTCTTCACGATTTCGACAACCTCCCTGTCGACTTCCTCGCTGCTTGCCGCCGAGCACGCAAGCGATGTGTCGCCTCCGAGGTACTGGTTGTTGACCGTCTCGAGTGCAACCATGCCGAACTGTGGCGACATTCCGTAACGTGTCACCATGCCGCGCGCAAGCTTTGTTGCCTGCTCGATGTCGTTGGAGGCCCCCGTGGTGATTGACGAGAAGATGAGCTCTTCGGCAGCCTGGCCTCCCGTGAGGGTTGCTATCTTGTTGAGAATCTCCTCACGGCTCATGAGATTCTTCTCCTCCTCGTCGACCTGCATCGTGTAGCCCAGTGCGCCGCTTGTTCTCGGGATTATGGTTATCTTTGTAACGGGTGCGGAGTTGTTCTGCTTCGCAGCCACGAGTGCATGTCCGATCTCATGGTAGGCGACGATCTTCTTCTCCTTCTCGCTGAGAACGGCGTTCTTTCTCTTGTATCCTGCTATGACGACTTCGACGCTCTCCTCGAGATCCTCCTGCGTTACTGTGTCGCGCTTGTCTCTGACGGCACGGAGTGCGGCTTCGTTTATGATGTTTGCCAGTTCTGCGCCGCTTGCACCGCTTGTCGCTCTTGCAACGGCCTCGTAGTCTACGCCGTCAGCCATCTTCACGTCCTTTGCGTGGACCTTGAGGATTGCCACTCTTCCCTGGAGGTCGGGAAGATTGACGGGGATTCTCCTGTCGAACCTGCCCGGTCTCAGAAGTGCCGGATCGAGGGACTCGGGTCTGTTAGTCGCCGCAAGGATTACGACGCCTTTGTTTGCATCGAAGCCGTCCATCTCGGTCAGGAGCTGGTTGAGTGTCTGCTCCCTTTCGTCGTTGCCGCCGTATGCACCGCTGTCCCTCTTCTTTCCGATAGTATCGATTTCATCGATGAAGACTATGCACGGTGCTTTCTCGGATGCCTGCTTGAAGAGGTCACGGACCTTGCTTGCCCCCATGCCGACGAACATCTCGACGAATTCGGAACCGGAAATCGAGAAGAAGGGAACCTTCGCTTCTCCCGCCACTGCCTTGGCCAGAAGTGTCTTGCCTGTTCCGGGAGGGCCTACGAGCAGGGCGCCCTTGGGAAGCTTTGCTCCTATCTTCGTGTATTCGTCGCTGTTGTGGAGGTAGTTGACAATTTCTTCAAGGGCCTCCTTTGCCTCGTCCTCACCCTGGACATCCTTGAATGTGACACCTGTCTCGCTCTCGGCGTAGATCTTGGCGTTGCTCTTGCCGAAGCTCATGGCATTCATTCCGCCCCGCCTCGAGATGAAGATGGCGGCGAGTCTCCCCAGCAGCGAGAAAAAGAGTATCGGGAGCACCCAGGTCGTCAGGAATGATGAAATAGGGGAGGAATCAGATTCTATGTATGACGAGAAGGAGACTCCCGCTTTCTCGAGTCGCTCCCTCAGTCCGCTGTCTGGGAAGACGGCAGTCTGGTATGTGACGGTGTTTCCATCCTTCTCGGCCGAGAAGAGAATGTAGTCGTCGGCGAGAACGACCTGCTTCACTTCCCCTCTGTCGACCATGCTCAGAAAGTCTGAATACTGTACTTCCTGGATCTTGGCTTCTGTTATCCTCGGGAAGACGAATGCATTGAGGAGCATTATGAGGATGAATACGAGAAAGGCGTAGTATATCACCGGCCTGTAGTTTTTCTTGTTGTCGTTGTTTTCCATGGTTTTTTCCTGAAAATAAATATAACCATGGAAAGGAGAATCGGAAACAGGAACGGGATGAGACAACACCTTAAAAACAAAAAAGTGTCAGAAAGCCACAACACTTCACACACTTATGTCGAAAAGAAGCATCCTTTTCTCGTTACGGAGAATGTACGGATATTCCTCATCGCCGCTTTCTGTCACGAATGGAAGGTAATCCGAGACATTCTTCTTCGGGTAGGAGAGGGTGATGAACGCCTCTGCCTCTTCAAGTGACAGAAGAGGCTGCGGGAAGGAGAGTGTGAAACTCCCGCTTTCGACAGTGTAGCCGAGAGATTCCAGTTTCTTCTCCAGATCCTCTCTGCCTGTCGTCTTTCTGAAGACGAGGTCCTCTTTCTGCCCGCGGTGTTCGGAATAGATGTAGACGGCGTGCTTCTCGGCAAGGGCCATCTGACGGGAGAGTTCTTCGAGACTTTCGAGGTGGCCGAAGAAGATGCAGAGTACGCAGTCGGCTTTTTCCTTCAGATTCCTCCAGTCCGAGACGGTGTAGATGTCCTTCTTTTCGCGCATCTTTGCGCATTCTATCGCTTTCTCTTCAATGTCGACTGCTCTGACGGGATGGGAGAGGGAGAGAAGGGCACCCGCATGCCCGAGTCCGCATCCGAGTTCGAGGATGCTCTCGCCGGGGGAGAGATGTTTCTCTATCCTTTCAACAAGACGCTCGTGGAAATCACACCTTGCTGACGCTCTTTCGTACCATTTTATTCTGTCCGGAGTCCACCACATCAGATATAGTCCCTGTAGAGGTCACAGAATAGGGCGTCACTCTGGCTTTTAAGTTTTTCCTCGAGAGAGAAGAACAGTTCCATCACCCTTCGTCCGTCTCCGGTAAGCGTTGCTCTTCCTCCGCCCTTTCCTCCGACGTTCCTCACAACGAGGGATCGTCCGAATCCCTCCTCGCTGTTCTTTATCATGTGCCATGCCTTCGAGTACGAGAGTTCCATCGCCGCGGCCGCCTGTCTGACGCTTCCGCACGATTCGATGTTCTTCAGTAGGGCTGCAACTCCGGGGCCGTAGAAGTAGTTTCCCTTCTCTCCTATACGTATTTTTATTCTGCATTCCATACTGTTCTACCTCCTGAAAGATATTCCTCTGACAGCTTCTCTTATTGCATTCTCCTCTTCTTCAGTGAATGAGGAATATGTTCTGAGGCCGTCTATTGTCTCCTCAAGCTGGCTGCGGTTCCTAACGCCGACTATGACTCCCGTCATCCCCCGCCTTTCGAGGTCCCAGTTGATTGCCATATCCCTCAGTTTCTGGCCGCGCCTCGAGGCTATACCGTTCAGGGTATTGAGTGCTTTGACGAGATCGGATGTTATGTCGCGTGCGGAAAGGAACGTACCGGTACCGGCCCGGCTGTCAGCGGGGATATTCCCGTCGAGGTATTTATCTGTAAGACGCCCCTGGCTCAGGGGGGAGAAGGCAAGAATTCCGATTCCCGCTTCCTCGAGACGCGGAAAGAGGGTGCCGTCTTCGTCGCCCCTTCTGTTGAGGATGGAGTAGGAGACCTGATCAAGGATTACGGGAGTGTGGTAATCCTCTTTGAGAATTCTCTGCATCTCGAAAATCTCCCCGCCGTAGTTCGAGAGTGCCACGTAGAGCGCTCTTCCCGAAGATACGATGTACGCCAGTGCCGATGCAGTCTCCTCGAGAGGCGTTGTTCTGTCCGGTCTGTGATGATAGAAGATGTCGACATAGTCAAGATGCAGTCTCCTGAGCGACTGGTCGAGGGACGAGACAAGATACTTACGGCTTCCGCCGTCGCCGTAGGGACCCGGCCACATCGGATAGCCCGCCTTTGTCGACACTATGATCTCGTCCCGGTATGAGAAGAGCTCTTTTCTGATTATCTCGCCCAGCCTCTCTTCGGCACTTCCGTTTCCGGGGCCGTAGTTGTTGGCAGCGTCGAAAGCCGTTATGCCGTTGTCGAAGGCCGTCGTAATGATCTCCTTCGTCGTCTGGTAGTCACTCTCGGAGCCGAAGTTGTGCCACAGCCCGAGTGATATCACGGGCAGTGAGAGGCCGCAGCCGGACGGGCGGCGGTAGCTCATCGAGTCATATCTTTTTTCCGAGGCTTTGTACATATGGACCATTCTACAGCGCCGGAGCGGGCAATGCAAAGGTGAGAATGCGTTATCTTTTCATAAACAAATCCCTTTTTCCCTGTCTCTTTCTGTGGTATTCTCGGGTAGTCGGAGAAAGTATGAAGAAAGAGAGAGCCTTGTTTCTGCCCATGATCATCGTTGCGGTGCTTGTCTTCATGCTTTCGTTCATGATCGGGCGCTACAGCGTAAATCCCTTCACCGCCGTAAAGATACTCCTGAGCCGCCTCATCGAGATCGTCACGGCCGGACGCTACACGCTTCCCCATACCTGGACGAGCACGGAGGAGGTTGTCGTAATCAACATACGCTTCCCCAGAATAGTGGCTGCTTTCATGATAGGAGCGGCACTGTCGCTTTCCGGGGCCAGCTATCAGGCGATATTCCGTAACCCCATGGTGTCGCCGGACCTTCTCGGAGCATCGAGCGGGGCGGGATTCGGAGCTGCGGTTGCGCTCCTCTTAGGCGCCAACTATTTCACAGTGACGCTGTCGTCGTTCGCATTCGGTCTTTCGGCCGTGTTCCTCGCCATACTCATATCGAAACTGAGTCCGATAAAAGAGACGCTTGCATTCGTCCTTGCCGGCGTCATCGTCTCTTCCCTCTTCTCGTCGGCCACATCGTTTGTGAAGCTCATCGCCGACACGGAGAGCACGCTCCCCGCAATCACATACTGGCTGATGGGATCCCTTTCATCCATCAAGATGAAGGATCTTGCCTTTGCATTCTTTCCCCTCGTCATCGGTGCTGTTCCGATCATACTCTTCAGGTGGAGGATAAATCTTCTCTCTCTTTCGGAGTCGGAGGCGAGAAGCATGGGAGTCAACACGCAGCGTCTCAGAATAGTTGTAGTGCTTTCGTCGACGCTCATGACTGCGGCAGCTGTCTCCATCAGCGGTATGATAGGGTGGGTCGGACTCGTCATCCCCCATTTCTCGAGGCTCCTCGTCGGCGTCGACAACAGAAAGGTTGTTCCTTCCTCGATGCTTCTCGGGGGTACTTTCCTTCTCTTCGTCGATAATCTTGCACGCATAATAACCACAGGAGAGCTTCCCCTCGGTATTCTGACGTCCTTCATCGGGGCTCCGGTCTTCCTCTATCTCATCATAACGGGAGGCAGGGAAGATGACGCTTGATATTAAGAATGTCTCCTTCTCGTATGAGGACAAGGCTGTATTGAAGAATGTCTCCTTCTCGGCAGGCGGAGGGGAGATCATATCGATCCTCGGCCCCAACGGAGTTGGAAAGTCCACGCTCTTCAAATGTATCCTCGGCTTTCTGAAGCCTCAGAAGGGCATAGTAGAGATAGACGGCCGTGATGTTCTCTCGCTCACCGACAGGGAACGGGCACTCTCAACGGCATACATTCCGCAGTCATTCAATCCGGTATTCAACCATTCGGTTCTGGAGACCGTCATGATGGGAGCCGCCAGCAGACTGGGGCTCTTCGAAACTCCCGGAAAGGAGGAGAGAAGAAGGGCGGAAGAGCTCATCGGAGCAATGGGAATCGCCGGGATAAGCTCAAGAGGGACGAGAAAGATAAGCGGTGGAGAGAAACAGCTCATGCTTCTTGCCAGATCTCTGATGCAGGAGGCGGAGATCCTCATAATGGACGAGCCCACATCCTCACTCGATTTTGCAAACAGCCACCGTGTCATGAGGAAGGTGAAGGAACTCTCACAGCGCGGATACACCATCATCTTCTCGACGCACTCGCCCTCCCTTGCCGCCCTTTATTCTTCATCCATCATCGCGCTCAAGGACGGCAGTGTTCTTAAAAAGGGAAGTGTCGACGAGATAATGACGGGAGAGATGCTGTCCACCCTCTATTCGTTCCCGATAATGACGGCGTCGGTGAAAATAGGAGGCGAGGAACACTTTGTCTGTGTTCCTCAGAAGGAGGGATGCAGTGGACAGATGTGACAGCGCCGGCTGTATATGCTTCGACTCCCTCGGAAGGGTTCTTCTCATAAGGTACTACAGTCATTATTCTTTCCCCAAGGGCCATATAGAGAAGGGTGAGACTAGAGAGGAGGCTGCGCTGAGGGAGACTGAGGAGGAGAGCGGAATAAGGGCGGAAATCGTCGCATCCCCCGTCGTCGTTCCGTCTCAGAAGCCCGGCGACGAGAGAAAAGTCCATTTCTTTCCCTCCGTGTATCTTTCTGGTGAGCCGGTAGGGCAGGAAGGAGAAACCGACACTGCCTTCTGGACAGGCATTGATGAGGCGGAGTCGCTTCTTTCGTTCGACGCCGATAGAAGGGCTCTCGAAGAGGCTCTCATCCTCTTCAGGAATAGTCGGGGTCGATGTTGAATGATATCACGTAGCCGGGGAATATGAGCTCGAGAAGCCCCGTCATGTTCTTTCTGAACGTCTCCCAGTCACGGAGCGAGAATGAGACGACCACGTCGAATTCGATTCTCTTTTCATCGAAGTGCACATGAAAACCGTGTATCCCTATGACATCACCGGAGGCCATCTTCATGCACTTCAGGGTCTTTTCCATCATTGCCCTGACTCTTTCGTCATCCTGGTTTTCGGCGTTCATACCGAAGGTGAAGAGGGTTCCCGTTTCGGCAAAGAGCCTCTTCTTCGCCTTTTCCATAGCCTCATATATTGATTCGGCATCGGAAGAGAAGGGAACTTCGACATCTATCGTTCCCATGCTGTATTCGGGACCGTAGCTGTGGATTCTTATGTCGTAGCCGCCGGAAAGCGGCGGGTATTCCTTTATGATATCTCTTATCTTCTGTACCTCCTCCTTCGTGGGTCTTTTCCCGAGAATCGTATCTGAAACCTTCAATATCGATTCGAATCCCGACCACATGATGAAGAGGGAGACGACTATTCCGGCTTCTCCGTCGAGCGGGAGGGAAGTGTAATGCGATATGAGCGCCGAGAGAATCGTGACTGTCGTTATTACGGCATCCGAGAGCGAGTCGACAGACGATGATGAGAGGGCGAGGCTTCCCGCCTTTCTACCCTCTCTTCTGTAGAACAGCCAGAGTCCCAGTTTCACCACAACCGATAAAGAGAGGATTATGACGGCGGTGGAGGTGAGTGTGACTGGAGAGGGATTCCTGACGGCTTCTATCGAGGACTTCAGAAAAGAGACTCCTGTTCCCATTACGAGAAGAGAGACAAGAAGCGCCGAAAGGTATTCCAGCCTTCCGTATCCGAGGGGGTGGCTTTTCGTGGGTCTCTTCTTCGAGAGCCTGTAGCCTACGAGGGTGACGAGTGACGAGATGCTGTCTGTCAGGTTGTTGGCGCCGTCGGAGAGAAATGCAAGAGAATGCGTGACTGAGCCGAGTATCATCTTGAGAATACCCAGTATGATGTTGAGGGCAATTCCGATGTCGGCCGCTTTCTTTATTATTCCTGCTCTTTCCTCGTTTTTCTGCATTCGACAATTCTATGCACAGCAGCTCAAAAAAGCAAGAACAAAAGAATAATTATTTCTGACAAAATAAGTTAGTTTTATAAAACCAACCTGGGAACATAAAGCGATAAACACAGATTCTTGACATACAAAATCCGGCGGATGATGTATCATACTGCCATGGAACAAAGAAAGCACGGATCTATCAGGTTCATATTCATGCTTATTGTTGTGGCACTTTCGGCATTTCTTGCATCCCTTGCCTTCCCCGGAAAGTATGTGGAGGACGGGCTGCCGTTTCTCGCATTTTTCTATCTCATCCCGGTTTTCTATATAATATACACATCAAGTTACAGGACGGTGTGGTTCTACGGCCTCGAGTACGGATTCCTTTTTTATTGGTTCTACAACTACTGGCTGGCAACCTTTCATCCCCTTGCAATCCTCATCGCTCCGATTCTCGAGTGTGTGCAGTACGCCGTTCTGTTTACTGCAGTCCGTGCATGCCGCGACCTCTTCAGGAAGCACTATGCCTTATTCTCGTGTCTTTTCTACAACGCCTACCTCTATCTGACGCAGCTGGGGTTCCTGGCTTATCCCTACGGCAATCTCACGTCGGCGGTCTATGAATATACATCCCTCATCCAGATAGTCTCGATAACGGGAATATGGGGACTGGGCTTTGTCATGAGCCTGCCGCAAGCCCTTTTTGCAGACTGCATCCTTCAGAGAGGAAACGGAAAACGCTTCCACGCTTTTCTTTTTTCTGTCGTCATTCTTCTCTCGGTATGGATTCCCGGCTTCTTCATGAAGTCGTACTACGACAACAGGGAGCCGGAGGAGACTGTGAGAATCGCCGCTGTACAGCACAGTGCGGATACATGGAAGGGAGGCTACTCGACATACAAGGAAAACTTCGAGACGCTTGTATCCCTCACTGAGGAGGCTGTCGAAGAGGATCCCGATATGGTTGTATGGTCCGAGACGGCCTTCGTTCCCTCTGTAAGCTGGCATCTCACGTACGACGTCAACATAACGACGAAGAAGCTTGTGAAGCGCTTCGTGGAATTCGGTAAGTCTCTCTCGGTTCCCCTCATCACGGGGAATCCCGAGGGAGTCATCAAGGACAAGGACTACGACCCCGTACTCGACGACGGAGAGTGGAACTGGGAGACTTACAACACCGTCATCTACTTTGCAGACGGTGAGGTGAAGGGGACGTACCGCAAGCAGCATCTTGTTCCCTTTACGGAGTATTTTCCCTATGAGAAGCAGTTCCCGCACCTCTATGCGCTTCTCAAGGCCAACGACTACAAGTGGTGGAAGAAGGGGGAAGAAGCGACAGTCTTCGAGTACAACGGCATAAAATTCTCGACGCCCATATGCTTTGAGGACACCTTCGGGTACCTCTCGGCCTCTTTCGTCCAGAGAGGTGCCGATATGATAATCAACCTCTCCAATGATTACTGGTCACGCTCTGTGCAGGCGGAGAGACAGCACTTCCAGCTGTCGGTCTTCAGAGCAGTAGAGAACAGACGTCCTCTCCTGAGGTCAACCAACAGCGGCATTACGGCGCTTGTGCTTCCTTCGGGTGAAATCGTGAACGAGCTCGAACCCTTTACACAGAGCTGGGGGATATATGAAGTGCCGGTCGGTGAAAAGGACGGCCTGACATTCTACACACGGCACCCCGATCTCTTCGGAAAGCTCTTCGTCGTTCTTTCCCTCTACAGCGTTATCTATTCACTCTCGAGTTTCATTTACACAGAGTACAGAAGAAAGAAGGAGAAAAAGGAATACCTCAGTCATATGTTCGAGAGTCTTGCAGACG
>CAVDOI010000052.1:0-13477 GCA_963610485.1 Lachnospiraceae bacterium | reverse complement strand
TAGTTTCAAGTGTTTTTATGAGGATAAACGCAAGGATTAAATGCGTTCACTATAACACAGATTTAACATACATTTTCTTTCTCCTTAATTCCTTTCTGATAGTTTTTGGGCCAAGGAGAAAGTAAAATATGAAAAAGTTAGTTTCAATTGTTCTTTTAGCAGGAATCGTACTTCTCGCCGTTTCTGCAGGCGGTGCGAAGGAATCTGATAACGAGATCACCGTAATCTCACGTGAGGAGGGTTCGGGCACGAGAGGTGCGTTCATCGAACTCGTCGGCGTCGAGCAGAAGGTTGACGGCGTCAAGACCGACATGACGACGGAGACGGCGGAGATTGCATCGTCGACGAGCGTCGTGATCACGACTGTCAGCGGCAACAAGAATGCCGTCGGCTACATATCGCTGGGCTCTCTTTCCAAGGACGTCAAGGCTCTCACTATCGACGGCGTCTATCCATCTGTCGCGGCTGTCAAGGACGGCTCCTATAAGCTTTCCCGTCCCTTCAACGTTGCATACCTCTCTCTCAGCGATGTTGCAGCTGACTTCCTCTCATATGTCATGAGCAGTGACGGTCAGAACATCATCGAGAAGAAGGGCTATATCAAAGTGGTTGAAGACGGGGAGAGCTATACGTCTAAAGGTCTCAGCGGAACTCTCACGATAAGCGGATCGTCGTCCGTCTACCCTGTGATGGAGGTCCTTGTTGAGAACTATTCGGCCCTCAATCCCGGCGTGAAGGTGACTCTCCAGCAGTCCGACTCCACAACCGGCCTCAATGATGCCGCATCCGGCACGTCCGACATAGGTATGGCATCGAGGGAGCTCAAGGCCAGCGAGACCGGAAAGGGTCTTACGGGTATGGCAATCGCACTCGACGGCATCGCCGTCATCGTAAACAACGACAATGCTGTGGACGGCCTCACGACGGAGAATGTCAGGGATATCTACACAGGCGCCGTTACAAGCTGGGATAATCTCTGATGAAGAAGAAAGAAAGAATTGCTGAGTTCATATTCTTTGCGGGAGCACTCTTTTCGGTGCTCTCCGTTCTGTTGATATGTCTCTTCCTCTTCATGAATGCGATTCCGACGATTGCAGAAATAGGCCCTTTGAATTTCCTCCTCGGGACGAAGTGGAAACCATCGTCGGACATCTACGGAATACTTCCGATGATTCTCGCCTCCGTCTATGTGACGGGGCTCTCGATTCTCTTCGGAGTCCCGCTCGGGATTCTTACTGCGGTATACATGGCGTTCTTCTGTCCGAAGAGGATCTACAAGGGCCTCAGGAGCGCAGTCGAGCTTCTTGCGGGAATTCCGTCCATCGTCTACGGCTTCTTTGGTCTGATGGTGATTGTTCCATTCATGCAGCATCTCTGCGGTGGAAGCGGGAAGAGCATGCTCACGGCCTCCCTTCTACTCGCCCTCATGATTCTCCCGACCATCATTACTGTCAGCGAGAATTCCCTGAGGAGTGTGGATCCCGCCCTCATGAGCGGGGCGCTCTCACTGGGGGACACGAAGGAGAAGGCTGTCTTCCGCGTCATAATCCCCGCAGCGCAGTCGGGGATCCTTTCGTCAGTCATCCTCGGAGTGGGCAGAAGCATAGGGGAGACGATGGCTGTCATCATGATAGCAGGCAACCAGGCCGTGATGCCTTCTTCAATCCTGAAGGGCGTAAGAACGATGACTGCTAACATCGTCCTCGAGATGGGATATGCGGCGGATCTCCACAGGGAGGCTCTAATCGCAACGGGGGCGGTGCTCTTCGTCTTCATCCTGATCATCAACCTGGCATTCAGCGCGATAAGCCGGAGGAGGAAGTGATGAAACATACATCAAGCTGTATTCTCGGCATTCTCATAAGAGCGGCTGCGGCAGTCGTGGCGTTACTTCTTCTCCTCATCATAGGATATGTGCTCGTTCTCGGTATCCCGGCACTCAAGCCGAGTCTCTTTGCATGGAAATACAACTCTGAGAACGTGAGCATGATGCCGGCAGTCATCAACACCCTTTCGATAATGCTTCTTACACTCATCGTCGCGCTTCCCGTCTCGATATCGGCAGCGATATATCTGACGGAGTATGCAAGGGAAGGAAGGGTGGTGAAGATTATAAGAATGACTGCCGAAACCCTCTCCGGCATTCCCTCGATAGTCTACGGTCTCTTCGGCTATATCTTCTTCTCCTCGTTCCTCCGCTTCGGCTACTCCCTTCTGTCGGGATCCCTGACTCTTGCAATCATGATTCTCCCGATAGTCATGAGAACGACAGAGGAGGCCCTCAGGGAGGTTCCCCTCTCTCTCAGAGAGGGCTCGTACGCCCTGGGGTGCGGGAAACTCGGGACCATCTTCCGTGTGGTCATCCCTTCGGCACTTCCCTCGATTCTCTCCGGCGTCATCCTTGCCGTCGGAAGGATTGTGGGGGAGACTGCGGCCCTTATCTACACGGCGGGAAGCGCAACGGGGATTGCTTCGTCGCTTCTCTCTTCGGGGCGCACACTCTCGGTGCACATGTACGCCCTCATGAGCGAGGGCCTTCATATGGAGGAGGCACGTGCGACGAGCGCGGTGCTCCTCGTTCTTGTTCTCCTCATCAACCTGATGAGCAGACTGATTTTAAAAGTTAAAGGAGGAGGCAGAGATGAGTGACATATTCACCGTTGAAGATCTGCATCTGTATTATGGAGAGACAGAGGCTCTCAAAGGCGTGAACATTGCAATACCTGAGAAATCCATCGTCTCCCTGATAGGACCCTCGGGGTGCGGGAAGAGCACCTTTCTGAGGTGTCTCAACAGAATGAACGACCTTATCCCGTCATGCCGTGTAGAGGGCAGGGTTTTATATAGAGGTGAAGACATCTACGATAAGAGCGTCGATGTCCCGCTTCTTAGAAAGGAGGTCGGGATGGTCTTCCAGAAGCCCAATCCCTTTCCGTTCTCGATCTACGACAACATAGCCTACGGACCGAGAACCCACGGAATAAGGAACAGGGTTAAACTGGACGAGATTGTGGAGTCGTCCCTCACGGCCGCGGGGCTCTTCGACGAAGTCAAGGACAGACTACAGAAGAGTGCGATGGGACTCTCGGGAGGTCAGCAGCAGAGGCTCTGTATCGCACGTGCAATCGCAGTTGACCCGGCCGTCCTTCTCATGGACGAGCCGACATCGGCTCTCGACCCCATATCTACACAGAGGATCGAGGATCTGGCGCTCGAACTCAGGAAGAAGTACACGATAGTGATTGTCACGCACAACATGCAGCAGGCACTGCGTATTTCGGATTACACGGCATTCTTCCTTCTGGGAGAGCTTATCGAGTATTCAGATACCACGATAATGTTCTCCACGCCGGAGAACAGAAAGACGGAAGATTACATTACAGGGAGGTTCGGTTGATATGAAGAACAGATTCGATGACGAGATAAACTCTCTCTATCTCAAGATAGTGGAGATGGCGGCGAATACGGAGAGCGCGGTGGAGCTTTTATCCGATGCGATGAGCGGCAGAAAGAGTACTGTCATGGAAGAGATAGAGGAGAAGAACAGGACTATCGAGAAACTTTCGAAGGAGAGTGACGCCGAGTGTATCAACCTGCTTCTTCGTTTCCATCCCGTTGCGGGTGACCTCAGGCGCATATCGTCTGCTACGAAGATAATCGCCGACCTCGAGCGCATAGGGGACAACGCCCTCGATGTTGCCGAAGTGATGTCGTACTGTCGCAATCATGAACTTTACTCACGTATTTTTCTCGATAAAATGTGTCAGAGTGTTAAGAAAATGGTGGAAGATGCTGTACAATCATACATAGCGGGGGATGCTGCCCTTGCACTGGAGACAGAGAAGATGGACGACGTTGTGGACGGCTTTTTCCTCAAGGCGAAGGAAAGCCTTGTCTCCCTGATACGTTCATCCTCCTCGCTCTCGGACGAGGCGCCCGACCTCATGATGATAGCAAAGTACCTCGAGAGGATGGGCGACCATGCCGCCTCTATATCACACTGGGTGCTCTATGAACAGGGGGAATGATGATAGTTCTAATTGAAGATGATGCTTCGATCAGAAAGCTTGTGAAATATGCACTGGAGATGAACGGTTTCTCCGTTTCCGTCTTCGCTTCCTGGGAGGAGTTCAATGACGGAAAGGCGGAGAGCATCGAGCTCTTCATTCTCGACATAATGCTCCCCGGTCTCAGCGGCCTGGAGATCCTTTCGCTGCTCAAAGCCGACAGGAAGTTCGCTTCTGTTCCCGTCATGTTCCTTACGGCGAAGTCTACGGAGATGGACAAGGTCGCGGGACTCGACGGCGGGGCCGACGACTATCTTACAAAGCCCTTCGGAGTGCTGGAGCTCATAAGCCGCACGAAGGCCCTTCTGAGGCGCTCTGGGCTGGAAAAGAGGGACGAGGATGTCCTCACAGCCGGAAATATCACAATGAAAAGGGGCGAACACCGGGTATATCTCTCCGGCAAGGCCGTCGATCTCACACTCAAGGAGTACGAGCTTCTTGAATACCTTCTCCTCAACAGAGGGCTTGCGGTGAAGCGCGAGACGCTCCTGGGGGAGGTCTGGGGCTACGAATACTACGGTGAGAGCCGAACTGTCGATGTTCATGTGAGACACCTCAGGGAGAAACTCGACCCCGAGGGGAAGATAATCGAAACAGTGAAGGGTCTGGGCTACAGGATAAGGAAGGAGGACGGGGAATGAGAAAGACAATATTCCACTCCCTTCTTCTCGTCTCGCTCATAACGGCAGTCCTCATACTTCCTCTGACGCTTCTTCTCTACTACCACACATATGAGGAAAGAATCGAGGAGGATCTCTTTGCCGAGCTTTCCTATGTCGAGGCTCTCATTCAAGGCGGTGCCGCTTACGACTCCATACCTGCGGGAAGCCGGAGACTGAGTGTAATAGACACAGTCGGCACCGTTCTCTACGACAGTGCCGCCGACGAGGACAGTATGGACAACCACCTCGACAGAGAGGAGGTGAGGGAGGCTCTTGAAAACGGAATCGGACTCAGTGAAAGAAGGAGCAGCACACTCTCAGTCAAAAGCATCTATGCTGCAAAAAAGACAGACGGCGGCCTCGTCATAAGGCTTTCGACGGAGGCCAGGACGCTCATCGCCTTCATTTCCATGCTCTTTCCGCCGCTTCTGATTGTAATCCTGGCTGTCCTTGTAATCATGCTCATCCTCTCTCGAAGCATAAGCCGGAGGATTGTCAGACCCATAAACTCCCTCAATCTCGACAGTCCCGAAGATAATGAAACATACGAGGAGCTTTCCCCGCTTCTCCTGAGACTTAAGAAGGAGAAGGAGAGAGTCAGGGAGCAGATAGAGAAAAGCGAGGTGAAGAGAAGGGAGTTCGAACTCATAATTTCCTCCCTAGAGGAGGGGCTCGCCATAGTAAATAAAAGCGGTACGCTCCTCAGTCACAACTCTTCTTTCACAACGCTTCTTTCAGCTTCCGCTGTCACATCGACATCGGTCTTCTCGTACTTCCAGGACGGAGAGGGAAGAAAGGCCCTTCTGGATGCCCTGGACGGGAAGAGGAGGGAAGTCGTCTTCCCCGTCGGCAGTCTGATGATAGAGGAGGCTGTATATCCATCGTCCGACGGCGGAATAATCATCCTTTTGAGGAACGTCACGGAAAGGATAGAACGGGAGAATATGCGTAAGGAGTTCACGGCCAACGTCTCGCACGAGCTCAAGACTCCGCTTACGACGATCTCCGGCTTTGCAGAGCTCCTGAAGACGGGCACGGTCCCCTCCGATAAGGTCGTCGATTTCTCGGCTGAAATCTACCGCGAGGCGCATCGTATGATCGCTCTCGTCGAGGATATCCTCAATCTCTCATCTCTCGACGAGAACGGCGACACGGAGCGCGACAGAATCGATCTTCCTGCAGTCTGTGAGGATGTCGTCTCACTTCTGGCCTTCAAGGCTGAGAAGAAGGGTGTCGAGATAGTCACTTCTTTCGTTCCGGCTCACGTTACGGGAAGCGTGAAGCTCTTCCATGAGATAGTCTTCAACCTCCTCGACAATGCAGTCCGTTACTCGAAGAGTGAGGGAGGAAAGGCATATGTCACCGTCAGGACGGAAGGTGACTCTGCCGTTCTTGCTGTCGAGGACAACGGAATAGGGATAGCCAAGGAGCACCAGAGCCGCATCTTCGAACGCTTCTATCGTGTCGACAAGGCAAGAAGCAGGAACGACGGAGGCACGGGACTGGGACTGAGCATCGTGAAGAACGCAGCCCTCAGGTTGAACGGACGGATAACGCTCTCGTCCGAAGCCGGGAAGGGAACGAGAATCGAGATAGCGTTTCCCCTTTCGAAATAGAAGATTCCCCTTCCTGAAAACGGAGGGGATTTTTCTTTTGATGTTCCTTGTTCTGCGTTATCATCAGAGCAATAAGGAGACGACAATGGCACGTTATGTGAATCCCGATGTTGACGAGGACGACTGGCGTCTTTTCCGCAGGCTCTTCCCCGTATGGCAGGAAGATTACATGGATTCGGTCATCGATAGGTACATAAAGCTTCTCCAGGGACCGGGGAAGGGTATCGAGAAGTTCCACACTCTCGAGAAGATGATGGACATGGAATACAACAAGGCATGCTTCAATGTCGAGATGAGCCGCTCGAAGCTCTGGATGAACATTGCACGTCTTCTTTCTGACGGCGTCATAACGGAGGAAGACATCGCCCCGTTCAGCAGCAGTATGAAGGAGAAAGTCTCCTTTGTAATGAAAGGTCTCAGGAATATCAGAGAGAAGTGAGGTCCTTCACGACCTCCCCTGCGATTATGAGGCCGCAGACCGACGGTATGAAGGAAATGGAAGCGGGAGTCGACCGCCTGGTGCTTCCCTCCTCTTCAAAGATGGGTTTTTTCGGCTTCTCAGTCGAATAGACGACCTTGAGATTTCTTATTCCCCTCCTGCGGCATTCCCCCCTGATTACACGGCAGAGGGGATCCGTGCTCGTGTCATAAATATCTGCAACACGGAAGAGCGTGGGGTCGAGTTTGTTCCCCGCTCCCATTGATGATATTATCGGAGTATGGGTGCGTGCGGCCTCCTCGATGAGCTGGAGCTTTCCCGTTACGGTATCTATGGCGTCGACGACGTAGTCGTAATCAGAAAAGTCGAATCCGTCCTTCGTCTCCGGAAGATAGAAGACGTCGTGGAGTGTCACACGACACTCCGGGTTTATAGCCTTCACACGACGCTCGGCGGCCTCGGTCTTCTTCATCCCGACTGTCTCACGCACTGCGATTATCTGACGGTTGAGGTTTGAGAGAGCAACTATGTCGTTGTCAACGAGGTCCAGAGCCCCGACGCCGCAGCGTGCGAGCGCTTCGACTGTGTAGCCCCCGACACCGCCGAGCCCGAATACGGCGACGCGGGATGACATAAGCCTCTCCACAGCCTCTCTTCCTATGAGCATTTCAGTGCGTACAAGATAATCGTCCATGGCGTGATTATAGATAAATGCCGCAGGGCGGAGCAATATCGGAAATTGCAGAAAAATCTCCGTACTGATAATATCTGGAGAGGCAGGAGAGACGAAGATATGGGACGATACTTTTCAGATGATGCACTTTCTGTGCTGTCGCCGCTCGTGGGACTTGCACGCGCCCTCGAGAGCGAAAGTGTGGTGGAAACGGCCGTCACATCACTTCTTCTCAGGGCGGTCAAAGCCGTAAGCGACGGCATTTTCACTTCCTCTTCCAGAGAAGAACTCATGGATGAACTTTCAGAAGCGAAGAAGAAAATCGTCCCCTCATGCTTTGTCTGCGCCCATCCATGCGGCCATAACGACGACTATCCCGCCGCCGGGCTTTCCGACCTCGACAAGCCGGCTTCGAAGGACATTCTCTCTCTGCTTTCGAAAATAATCTTGAAAGACGGAATACCTGTAGAAAAGAAGCGGGAACTGGCAGTAAAGAGCATCATTTATATATCCTCTGACTGGGGTGACGAGTATATGCAGAGTCTCGTCGATTCGCTTCGGTCTTATCTCTGATTCAACTTCTCTGTGTCATTTCTCATTGCCTTTACAGTGCTCGGACAGGGGGTGTGCATTCCAGCGGAAACGATGATAACCCTTGGTTAGCCCAATCAAACTATTGACAGAAGAAGGCGAAAAGAGTAAGAGGTTAGGCATGACTAACTCTAATCTCATAACCATCACTCATCTCTCGAAGATATACCACACCGGCAGGGAGGAGGTGAAAGCCCTTTCTGATGTGAACCTTACAGTCGAAAGGGGGGAGTTTCTTGCCTTCTCGGGTCATTCGGGGTCCGGGAAGACGACGCTTCTCAATCTCATAGGAACGCTGGACAGCATCACGGACGGCGACATCTCTTTCAACGGCCGCAGCCTTTCTGCGATGAACGAGAAGGAGAAGACGCTCTTCAGGCGTCTCAATCTCGGCTTCGTCTTCCAGAGTTTCAACCTCATTCCGGTTCTGACCGCACTCGAGAATGTCATGCTCGCCTTCGAGCCTCTCGGAAAAAAGGATAAAGAAACACTCGGGATAGAATCCGAGAGGGAGGCTTCTGTAAAGGCGCTCGAAGATGTCGGGCTCGGGGACTGCCTGTCCCGCAGGCCGGGGGAGATGTCAGGGGGGCAGCAGCAGCGTGTCTCGATAGCGCGTGCCGTTGTGAGAAGACCGCTCCTCATACTCTGCGACGAGCCTACGGCTTCCCTCGACAGCCGCAACAGCGCCCTCATACTCGACCTTCTTGAAAAGCTCAACAGGGAATACGGGATTACAGTCATATGCTCATCGCACGACGGCGATGTTCTGGAGAAAGTGAGAAGAAAGATAGTCCTTTGTGACGGCAGGGTGGTGGAGGATATGAGGAAATGAACATTCTCTCCATGTCGGTGAAGAACCTCGGACGCTACAGGACGAGGACGATTATCACAATAACGGCCGTCGCCGTATCTGTATTCATATCGATTGCAGTCGACGGTTTTCTGAGGGGTATTTTCGATCTCTCGACGTACAATCTTCTTCTCTATGAGAGTTCTGAGGTCACGGTCTACAGAAACGGCTACTTCGAGAAGAAGGACGAATATCCGGATGACATACTGATTGAAAAAAGCGAATACGAGTCTCTCGCATCCGCCCTTGACGATACATCCCTGAGATACACTCCGCGCTACAAGACATCTGTCACGCTTCTCTCTTATGACGATGAGACGGGAATCGAGATGGAGACTGTATCCCTCCTTGTCGGAGTCGACCCGGAAAGAGACGGTGATGTCTATGCTGTTTCATCAGACATTGCAGAAGGAGAATGGCTCGAGAAAGGTAAGGACGGCGTCGTTATCGGGAGCACTCTTGCCGATAAGCTCGGAGTGAAGACTGGAGATTACATCTCCATCGAGGCGGGAGGCCGCGGCGGCTTCAGAGAGGTCATCGACGAGGAGATCATCGGAATTGTGAACACGGAGAACCCCCAGGTGAACAGAACCGAGCTCTTCATGGACCTCTCCGTTCTCGATGACTGTCTCTTTCTTGACGGTGCTGTCAGCGAGATCGACATATCTGACGGAAGGACGCCGGTTGCTTCAAGGCGCCTCAGGTCGCGTGTCGGGAAGCTTATAGGTGATGAGCCCCTTTCGGCATATTACTACGAAGATGTCAACTCCGACCTCACGGCCATCATGAACGGCGACAAGGGAAGCTCGATCATCGTTCTCGTCTTTCTCTTCATAATCGCCGCTGCCGGGATATCGAACACGATGATAATGGCGGCGATGGAGAGGAGGAGAGAGAGCGCAATGATGCGATCCCTCGGTTTCTCGATTAAAAGCGTGACAGTGCAGTTCGTGACGGAAGGTGCTCTGACAGGGGCCGCCGGCTCTCTCATCGGCATGGTTCTGGGCTTCATTGTACTCTATCCGCTCTCCCGGTACGGTATCGACATATCGGGACTTATCAGCGGGAGCATGGATTTCGGCTATCGTGTTCCTCTTGTTCTCAAGGCGGGGCTCTTTCCCCAGTCCTTCCTTGTGATCCCCCTTCTTGCGCTCGTCTTCTCCGCACTTTCGGCATACTTCCCGGTCCGACGCTACGGCAGGGTCGCTATAGCCGAGATCTTCAGGAGGGCCTAGATATGTTCCGTCTTGCTTTCAGAAGCTGCTTCAGAAACACGAGAAGGACAGTAATCACCGCCCTTTCGGTATTCATTGCATCTCTCATTGTCGTTATCGTCACGGCTTTCATGATTACCATCGTCGGCGATATGGCGGAGAACGAGAAACTCTACTCTCTCGGAGATATCCGCATAAGAAACGAAGAGTACAGCAGATACGAGAGTCTGATGCCGATTCAGTTTCATATTGATGACCTTTCAGATACCGGGAATACCGTCCTTTCTGTTCCCGGAGTGGAAAGCGTCGTCGCTCTCTCTTCTGTCTATGCCTCCGTCTACAGGGACGGCAGGACGAAGACGGCGGCAGTGATCGGCGCTTCGGAGAATTCTGTCTTCTTCTCTGAGGATGCCGTTCTCAATGAAGGGCGTATGCCGCTGAAGGGAAGGAATGAGGCTGTTGCGACTGTCCGTTTCCTCAACGAGGAGGGCCTCAGTGTCGGAGACGAGGTGACACTGCTCTTCAAGACAGTCTCCTCGGGCTCCAATGCACTCCGCGTCACGATAACGGGGAGCGTGAGCTATCTCAATGCCGAGTACAATTCTCCCCTCGTCATCATGGGCATCGAGACGCTGGACTCCGTCCTTCATATGGAGGACGGTGCACTTGAGATGCTGGTCTATCTTGAAGAGGACGCAGTGGAGAATGATGTCGTCTCCGCCATTGAGGAGAAACTCGGGGGCAGGGGGCTTGAAGTGAAGACGTATGGCAGCCTCTCGACTCTCGCCGGCATGAAGGTCTTCTACGATGTGATGCTCTATATCGTGATCATCCTCTTCTTCTTCATCGCCTCGACTCTCGTATTCAATACAATGATGATGAGCGTTCTCGAGAGAAAGAGGGAGATCGCCACATTCGTCGCTCTCGGATTTTCACGGCTTTCCGTCATCCTCACGTTCGTTCTCGAGGGTGTAATAATAGCGTTCATCGGCTCTGCCGCAGCCGCCGCATCGGGGAAAATACTCATCTCGTACTTCCACCATGCGGGAATCGACCTCGCCATCTTCGGAGCCGATGCCGTGGAAGGGTGGAGTTTTCCGAGCATCCTCTACCCGTATCTGGAGTGGAATAGTTATGTTCTTGTAAGCGCCATAGAAACAGCAGTAGCAGCCGCTGCCGCATTCCTCGCCTGTGAAAGAATCAGGAAGCTGGAGGTTGCCGAAGAGCTGAGGGAGGAAGCATGATGAAGAAAATATCTGTATTTGTTCTGGCACTTCTCGCATCTTTGTCACTGTCTGCTGTGACAAGCCGCGAGATACTCGACGCAGTCGACGAAAAGATGAGCTTCGACTGTGCCGTCTTCAGTGCAACGCTCGTCAACAGGGACAGATTCGGAGAGACGAAGATCTCGTTCGATACATACGAGAAGGGTGACGGAGACACGCTCCTTATCGTCACATCGGGTTCGGACAGGGGGCAGAAGATTCTGCGCCTCGGTGACGAAATCTACATCTACTATCCCGGGGCGGACGAGACGGTGAGACTCTCATCCTCCGGTCTCAAGGATTCCTTCCTCGGCTCCGACTTCTCATACGAGGATCTGACGGGAGACGATGACTGGGATGCACGCTACAGCCACAGTCTCGACGGCGAGGAGGAGATTGACGGCGCCTCATGCTATGTGCTCTCCCTTGAAGCAAAGAAGAGGAGCGAAACGTATCAGAAGGAGATAATCTACGTCGACAAGGAGAGGATGGTTCCCCTGAAGATGGAACTGTACTCACGCTCGGGAAAACTTCTCAAGGAAGTATACTACTCGTCCTACATTACGGACGGAGGAATATACTTTCCGGGAAAGGTCGAGATCGTGAATGCCGTGAAGAAGAATTCCTCATCGCTGATGACGATAGACGAGATGGTTTTCAACTCTTCCATCGACGAAGCATATTTTGACAGTGAGGAACTTTCATGGTGAAGAAGCTCCTTCTCTCTGCGCTTGTACTCATCCTGTCCGCCGCCGTCCTCACCGCCGCCGACATCTCGGCAGATGTCGAAACGGGAGGAACCTGCCTCTACGGGAGGGGAAAGATCCTGACGCCCGCCTCTCTCGATTTCAACGACGTCCTCCTCTCGGGAAAGCTCTCGCTTTCATACACCTCCTCCCTCGATTCGGTTAAAGGGGAGGTTAAGGGGACGCTTATTTATTCCTCTCTTCTCGGAAAAGCCTCCGGTTCTCTTCCTTCCTCCGCCGGTGTGAAGGATATTACATCAGCTTCTCTGGACAAGGCTTACCTCAAGTTCCGGTTCCCTCTCTTCAGTGCAAAGCGCAAGGCGACAGTGACTGTCGGAAAGGCCCACGTATCGTGGGGGAAGGGATATTATTACAGAACGGGGGATGTATTATGTGAGAACGAGTACGATGAACTCGAGAAAAACGGGGATGCTTCACGCTCCCTGTGGCTCCTCACCCTCGATCAGAACTTCGGCTCGGGCTTTGCCGCCACCCTCGGCGTTTCCATCCCGCTCGAGGGACAGAAGACGATACTTGCCCTGAATCTCAGGAAGACAGTCTCTTCGGATTTCCTGAAGGGAGTCTATCTCTCATATGCCTACCGCTTCGGCAGCGGAAAGGAGAATATCCTCTCCCTCTCGCTCGACGGCACTCTCATCTTCGACTTCATACTCGGTGCGGAGACGGCATTCAGGGAAGGTAAGGATTTCACATTCGTACTCAATATGATGAGGCAGTTCACATTGACGAGCGATGAGTCGGAGCACGGAGTTATGATGTACCTCTGCGGAAAGTATTCCCTTTATGACGGCAGCTGCGGCGCCATGATGAGTCTCTCGTACGATGTGACTGAGAGACTCGATATATCCCTCTCGTCACTAATGGAGCTTATGGACAGAGGAAGCGGAAGTCTGACGCTCTCCCTCGGCACAGAAGCGTCTATCAACGACAACGTTACGCTTTTCTCCAGCGGAAGCTGGATGAGGGATTTTGAAGGGGCGAACGATCTCTACCTCTTCACGCTTTCCTTTAAAGGCAGTTTCTGAGTATCCCACTTTCTGATCTCGCACATGTAGAGGACAAGGCCTATGAGGCCTGCCGTCGTCTCCGAGAGCGGGAATGCAGCCCAAGTCGCCGTGAGTGATATCTTCGAAAGGACATAGAAGAACGGGATAAGGCAGAAGATCTGACGGGTCAGTGAAAGAAGCGTGCTCGTCACGGACGATCCTATCGACTGGAAGAATACGGGGAAGGTGAGTGAGAAGACTGCACTGATGAACGAGAGACCGATAATCCTGAATGCCGGAATACCGACGGCAAGAACGCCTTCGTCACGGGTGAATACCCTTAAGAG
>CAVDOI010000051.1:0-13506 GCA_963610485.1 Lachnospiraceae bacterium | reverse complement strand
GCTGTGAGGTTCTCGATTGCATTGTCCATGCCGTTCATGAAGTTCCATGTGTATCCCTGATCAGATTCATCGTTGATTACGACGAAACCGATTTTTGTTGCCTTTGGCCCTGTCGATGTTGCAGCTTCACTTCCGCCCTGAGCGAAGAGTGAGAGACACATCAGGAGAGCAAGAGCGATTGTCAATGTTTTTTTCATAATAATATTCTCCTATGAGGCATTTTTCGTAACACCTACATTAACTATGTTATTATGGCATTTCTGAGCTGTAAAGGATTATTTTCAAAAACTTTTCAAATTACGCCATAAAGCTAAAAATGACATATAAAAATTTAGGATATCCTAAAAACAGAATATCCTAAACTGACAATTATGTAAATATTGTATTTAACGTTCTTCTCTGAAGTAGTTGACGCCGAGGCTCGCAGGCGGCTGCTTGTCGCGGATGTTCTTCATGCTTGCGATAATCAGTACGATTACAGTTACCACATACGGAAGAATCTTGTAAAGCTCCTGCGGGAAGAACGGAACGATGATTCTCAGATACATGAACATGAGAGCTCCGAAGAGGATGGAACACCATGTAGCCTTCAAGGGTCTCCATGTACAGAAGATGACGATTGCAACTGCAAGCCAGCCCGTTCCGCTGAGGGACGCCTCGATCCAGACACATCCGGCCGTCGTCATCGTGTAGACCATACCGCCGACAGCTGAAATACCGCCGCCGATCATCGTCGCGAGGTACTTGTACTTCGTGATGTTGATACCGGCAGCGTCAGCAGTGACGGGGGATTCTCCGACGGACCTGAGGTAGAGACCTGTCTTGGATCTTGTCAGGAAGAAGTGCATTGCAAAAGCAAGGATTACGGCCATGTAGAAGAACTCCGACTGGTCGAAGAGAATCGGTCCTACTACCGGGATTTTCTTCAAAAAGTCCGGCATGAAGTGGTTGTCGAATGCGAACTTGAGGTCGTTCGAAAGCGTGACATAGCCGCCGACCTGTGTTCTTCTGAGTTCACCCGCGAACTTTGCAACACCGGTTCCGAATGTCGTCATTGCAAGACCCGTGACGTTCTGGTTCGCCCTGAGCGTTACAGTGATGAACGAAAAGAGTGCGCCTGCGATTGCACCTACTGCGAATGCGGAGAGGATTGCAAGAAGAATTGCAACAATAGCATTGGCATTGCCCTCGCCCACTGCAGCTTCATAGAGGTTCGGAGCGATGAGGCCGAAGATACCGCCCATGTACATGATGCCTTCGACGCCGAGGTTGAGGTTACCCGACTTCTCTGTCAGGATTTCCCCCAGGGTGCCGAACATGAGAGCCGTGCCGTATGCACCGGCAGCTGCGAAAAGAAGAATTACTGCGTTCATGCCTGAGCCTCCTTGTTCCTGCTGTTTCTGAAGATGAGCTTGTAGTTGATGAAGAATTCACAGCCGAGCATACAGAAGAGAAGCGTGCCCGAGACGATCTGTGCAACGGAAGCAGGGACTTTGAGCTGTGTCTGCAGAGTCGAAGAGCCCTTTTCGATGATTGCAAGAATCGATGCGATGATGATCATTGCAAAAGAGTTGAGCTGGCTCAGCCATGCAACGGTGATGGACGTGAATCCGACGCCGCCTGCGACATCGTGGTTTAGCGTGCCGTTTGCACCGCAGACGAGCATCCAGCCCACGAGGCCGGAGATAGCACCCGAGAAGAGCATGGTTCTCATCATGACCCAGCCGACATCCATTCCTGCATAGCGTGCGGTGTTGAGGGAGTCACCGATGACGGCGACTTCATAGCCGTGCTTCGTATAGTTCATGTAGATATGAACGAGAACGACGAGAACGAGAACTATGATCCAGCCGCAGTAGATGCCGAAGACATTCGGTAGTCTTGCATTGTCGGAGAACATCGGGATGATCTGGGTTCCCTTTCTTCCCTCCCAGGGACCACCCTGGAGCCATTTTACGATACCTATGGCGATGTAGTTCATCATGAGTGTAAAGAGCGTCTCATTGGTATTGTACTTCGCCTTGAAGAAGCCGGGGATGAATGCCCAGACGGCCCCGCCCACTGCTCCTGCGACCATCATGATGAGAAGCATCAGGAATCTCGACTGGATATGGGAGGAGAAGTTGATTGCACAGAAGGATGCGAATATCGCACCCATCGTGATCTGGCCCTCGGCTCCGATGTTCCAGAACTTCATCTTGAAACAGGGTGCGATGGCAAGTGCACATCCGAGAAGCGGGATGGCCTTCTTGACTGTCTGACGGATGTAACCGGGTTTGCTGAGAGCACCGGATATCATGATACCGTAGGACTGGAACGGATTCTTACCTGCCAGGAGGATCGGAATCATACCGAGGATGAGAGCAACGACAATGGAACCGACTCTGATGAGCCAGGCCTTTTTCGGATCCATGCTTTCTCTCTTGGCGAGACGGACGAAAGGTGCTTTCTTGGCTTCCATTATTCTGCCTCCTTTCTATAGTTTACACTTGTCATCATAAGACCGATTTCTTCCTTTGTGGTCGTACGTGCATCGACGATGCCGCTGACCTCTCCTCCGCAGAGGACGAGGATTCTGTCGCAGAGTTCGAGAAGAACGTCGAGTTCCTCGCCGACGTAGACGACTGCGACACCCTTCATCTTCTGCTCCGTAAGGAGGTTGTAGATTGTGTATGATGTGTTGATATCGAGACCGCGGACTGCATATGCAGTTAAAAGGACGTTCGGCTCTGATGCGATTTCACGACCTACGAGAACCTTCTGGATGTTACCGCCGCTCATTCTCCTTACGGGGAATTCGGTGGACGGCGTCACGACCTCGAGGTCCTGCCAGATCTTGTCTGCAGTCGCCTGGGGAGCCTTCTTGTTGAAGAAGATCGACTTGCCGGTACGCCATGTACGTAGCATCATGTTGTTGGTCATGCCCATGCTTCCGACCAGGCCCATGCCCAGTCTGTCTTCGGGAACGAACGCCATGCCGACGCCGATCTCGCGGATCTTCTTCGGAGGAAGTCCGACAAGCTCCTTCACCGACCCGTCAGACGGCTCGATATATTCAATTGAACCCTCCGTCATCGGATAGAGCCCCGTAAGACACTCCAGGAGTTCCTTCTGACCCGAGCCGGCGACACCTGCGACGCCGAGAATTTCACCCGTATATGCCTCGAACGAGACCTTCTTGAGTTTCTCGATTCCTTCGTTGTCCTTGCACGATATGCCGTTCACGACAAGTCTCTTCACGGGATTCGGGTACCTGGGTCTGTCGATGTTGAGGACGACTGCATGCCCGACCATCATGTCCGTCAGTCCCTGGGGGCTCGTTTCCGATGTCTGGACAGTGCCGATATACTTACCCTTTCTGAGAACGGCGACCTTGTCCGAGATAGCCATGACCTCTGCAAGCTTGTGGGTGATGATGACGATGGCCTTCCCGTCTTCCTTCATGTTACGAAGTACTGCAAAAAGCTTGTCGGTCTCCTGCGGTGTGAGAACCGCGGTAGGTTCATCAAGAATGAGGATTTCGGCCCCGCGGTAGAGAACCTTTACGATTTCGACTGTCTGCTTCTGTGAAACCGACATGTCGTATACCTTCATCGCCGGGTCGATGTCGAAACCGTAGCGGTCACATATCTCCTTGACCTTCGTATTCGTCGACTTGATGTCCATCTCTTCGTCGAGGCCGAGGATGATGTTCTGTGCAGCCGTGAATACATCCACAAGGTGATAGTGCTGGTGGATCATTCCGATATTGAGGTCGAAGGCATCCTTGGGGGAACGTATCGACACGGGCTTTCCGTCTGCATAAATCTGTCCTTCGTCAGGCTGGTAGATACCGGAGAGCATATTCATCAGAGTCGTCTTACCGCTTCCGTTCTCTCCCAGGAGGGAGAGGATCTCTCCTCTCTTTATCTCGAGGTTGATCCCGTCATTGGCAACAACGCTGCCGAATCTCTTGGTGATACCTTCAAGTTTGATTGCACTGTTATTCTGCATTGTGTCTCCCTTTGAAGCTGACGCTTCCTGTCGGCTCCAGATGGTCTGATGGTCCTATAATACCATCCGGTTTTTTGAATCTGCAACAAAAAACAACAATTTTTAAAGAAGAGCAGGCCGGAGCCTGCCCTCGTCACAGTGCCACTGTGAACTCGATTTCAACTTTTCCGTTCTTCGGAAGCTTCGCAACCTCGAAGGCACAGCGTGCGGAAAGAACAGCGGCGCCGCTGAATGCTTCGGCATAAACTTCGTTGACCGCACCGAAGTCCGCAATGTCGGCAAGATAGACGACGGCCTTGACGGTGTTCTCGAGCTTTCCGCCCCCGGCATTTATGATGGCTGAAGCATTTTTGAAGATCTGCTTCGCCTGTTCTCCAGCACTCTCTCCGACGAGAGAACCCGTCTCCGGATCGAGCGCGAGAACGCCGGAAACGAACATGAAGCCGTTGGCCTTCACGGCCTGTGAATAGGGACCTACTGCCTTCGGTCCGAGCGGGGTATCAACCTTCTCAATCATGTCTTTCTCCTTGTTGTTATTTTCAATCACCATTTTAAGTATTTCGGAGGGTTCTTCAACGAGCTCAAGATTCTCCGGATTCGATACCGAGAAGCCGAAGCCCCACCTGACCGCGGCGAATGCAACTCCGGCCTTTTCAGCTCCGGTTTCGTCGTTTGCCGTATCGCCGACCATCAATGCTTCGTCCTTTTCGACCCCGAGGGCGGCAAGAGCTGCCTCGATGACCTCGGCCTTCGTGACTGAGCCGTCAACCTCCGGACCTTTTATTATATCGAAACAGTCATCCATACCGAGGTAGTGGATGCATCTGACGGCGAGCTCCTCCATCTTGTTAGTCGCTACGGCAGTCTTCACTCCCATAGCCCTAAGAGCATAGAGAAGCTCCTTCATCCCGGGATAGGCATGCATCATGAACATTCCTTTCTCGTTGTAGAAGGTGCGGTAAGAAGCAACACACTCCTCTATTTTCTCCTCGGGAACGTTGAACGTTATCCGGAAGCAGTCCCTGAGGGGAGGCCCGATGAACCTCTTGAGGTATTCCTTCGTATAGGATGATGTGTCATAGCCTATACTTTCCACCGTACGGAGGGCACACGCCATGATGCCTTCAGAACTGTCGGCTACCGTACCGTCGAAATCAAACAAAACTGCCTTTACCATCTATAAGCTCCAATCCCAGTTCATGTACAGAATCAAACGAGGCGAGGACATCGATGTATCCTCCGTCCTTCTCCCTGAGGCTCACCTTCCCGCCGGCTTCCCTGAGCACAAGCTCTGCCGCTGCGATATCGTAGATGTGAAGATATTCCTCGTAGTAGATGCTGCAGCGCTCCGCTGCTACATAGCAGATGGAAGCGGCCGCACTTCCGAGACTCCTCATATCGGAAAAGTGATCGTAGAAACGCCTCATCTTCACCAGGTACTCATCCAGATATTCATGTCTGCGGTGGGGAGGAACGAGAATGGCGAGACCTTTCTCCGTTTCCGTGTCCTTTTTGATGGACAGTCTTCTTCCGTTAAGGTAGGCTCCTTCTCCCCTGAGAGCGTAGAAAATCTCGTCCTGCCTCGGAAGAGAGACGACGCCGAGTGCAATGCCTTCCTCGTCTTCGTATGCAATCGAAATGGTATAGAGCGGAAACGACCACATGAAGTCGACAGTTCCGTCTATGGGGTCGACTATCCAGCGCCTTTCTGCATCCCCGCTCATTCCGCTCTCCTCACCGTACCAGCCGTCCGAAGAGAAGCGGGCTTTGAGACCGTCCCGGATAAGTCTCTCCACAGTTCTGTCGGCTGCAGTGACATAGTCGTTCTCGGCTTTCGTTTCGACACTGAAGCGCATCTTCTCATGCTCAAGAAGGAATTTTTTCGCGTCCTCTGCAACGGAGAGAGCGGCCGTAAGCCTCCTCTCCATCTCTCTCATATCCACCTGTCTTACCTCTTTTTCATCTGTTCGCCGATATATGTGACACGCTTCCAGTCGGACGGGGAGAAGCTCTCCTTCGTGAGTGTCTTCTCCATTGCCGTCTCAAGGTTGTACGAACTGTTTATATATACGATGACAGCCGTCCACTCCTCTTTTCCTCTGGAGTACATTACACCTCCGACGTTGTTGAGAAGTTCCGCCATTCTGAGGTCGTCACGCTTCGAATCGTGGGAAAGAAGTATCGAGAACGAGAAATCGGGGACGTTGAAGAGCTTGTCCTTCTGCTCGCTCTGCATTCTGTTCCAGCAGCTCTGGATTATGTTCTCAAGTTCCTCGAGCGTTTCGCTGTCGGCTCCCTTTACAAAGGATCTGAATACACCTCCGGAGCCCAGAAGCTTCCTGTAGATATCTGAAACGATTCCGCTGAACTGGATAATGTCGTCTTCAGGCATCTCCACAGCCGTCATAAGCGGGATGGGTTCGTCGGCACCATCCAGTTCCTCCATCGAAAGAACCTGCTTCTCCTGCACTTCCTCTTCTCCAACAGGAAGTGAAGACTGGGACTCCGGTATCTCGCCCTCCTCGACACCGACAGCCGCGCTTCCTCTGTCGGAGGATGTGGAGAATACGTCGGGATTAACGCCCTTTATATCATCTACTGGTGTCGGAACAGCTTCGTCATCAAGTGTGACGGAGACTGCACTCTCCTCCGCCTTTTCTTCTGTCTCTTCCTCTTTTACAGGACCGGCATTCACCTCGACAACCTTCTTCTCTTCTTCTTCGATCATACCCATGCGGGGAAGGACGAAGCCGTCATCATTGAGGTTGGCCTCATCGGAAGATAATCCACCTTCATCCTCTTCCTCTGCGGCATCGTTGAGACCGAGGAAATCACTCATCCACGAATTGACGTCAAGAGGCTTCTCCTCTTCCACAACTTTCTCTTCATCAGTATCTGGATCTTCGCCGGTGCCGGATTCCTCATCAAGGTTGTCTTCTGCTGTTTCAGAATCTTCTGCTACCGGTTCTGCCTCCGTTCCAGGTTCCTCTTCACTATCGAAATCTTCCGCTGCTTCAGTGTCTTCCGGTTCGGCTTCATCTTCATCGTCGACTTCTTCCATCTCGGAATCATCCTTAACTCCGGTCTCATCGGCGACCCCGATTTCTTCTTCAATATCGGGATCTCCACCTACATCGGAATGTTCTTCGACTTCAGAGTCTTCTTCTACGTCGACTTCTTCTGCCTCGGAATCATCCTCACCCCCGACATCAATATCGTCTGTATCCGGCTCTTCTACAACCTCAGATTCATCCTCGACGTCAATTTCTTCTAACTCAGTTTCTTCTTCATCAGAACCTTCCGTTACTTCAGAGCCTTCTGCTGTTTCGCCTTCATCTTCAACGTCAGTGTTATCTACTGACTCGATTTCATTATCCGACTCTGCCATAACCTCGGAGTCTTCTGTTTCGTCTTCATCTCCGACATCGATTTCTTCTTCAATATAGGTATCTTCACCCACATCGGAGTCTTCACCTACATCGGTATCTTCACCCACATCGGAGTCTTCTTCGACATCGGAGTCTTCTTCGACATCGACTTCCTCTGTCTCTGGATCATCCTGATTCTCGGACTCGTCTCCGATATCTTCTATCACAGCTTCTTCATCGTCGAAACCTTCGACGACTTCAGAACCTTCTGCTGTTTCGTCTTCAACTCCGGCATCGACTTCTTCCGTCTCGAAGTCGTCAGCTCCGGACTCATCCTCGACCTCGATATCGTCAGTGCCGGGTTCTTCTTCAACCTCAGGTTCATCCTCAACGTCGATATCTTCTACCTCAGATTCTTCTTCATTATCGGAATCTTCCACTACTTCAGAATCATTTTCTGGCTCGTCTTCATCTTCGACGTCAGTGTTATCTACTGGCTCGATTTCATTATCCGACTCTGTCATAGCCTCGGAGTCTTCTGTTTCGTCTTCATCTCCGACGTCGATTTCTTCTTCAATACCGGTATCTTCACCTGCATCGGAGTCTTCTCCGACATCATCTTCCTGCTTTATATCATTAAGACCGAGAAAGTCATTCATCCATGCGTTGACATCAAGAGGTTTCTCCGCTTTTACGGATTCTTCTTCTGATGTTTTCCCGGTTACTGACTCCGTTTTTTCAATGTCGTTGTCTTCTTCATCTGCGGTCTCGATCTCCTCTTCTTCGTCGGAGGGGGCTGCTTCGTTGTCAGCGGTGTCGAGTGAATCATCAGCTTCAGATTCTTCCTCTTCTTCGGATACTGTCTCTGATTCCTCAAGGTCGCCGTCATCTTCATCCTCAGTCTCAATCTCCTCTTCTTCATCGGAGAGAGCAACTTCGTTGTCAGCGGTTTCAAGCGAATCATCAGCTTCCGGTTCTCCGCTTTCTTCAGATTCTTCATCAGAATGATCTTCGGCTTCTTCCTCTTCTCCGGTTACCGGCTCTGGTTCCTCAAGATCGCCGTCATCTTCATCTGCAGTTTCGATTTCCTCTTCCTCATCGGAGAGGGCTGTCTCGGCATCTGCCGCATCGAAGGAATCTCCTTCCTCTGTCTCGTCATCGGAAAGGGATGTACCGTCATATTCAGAGACGAAGGAATCTTCATCATCAGGTTCTTCTCCGTCTTCCGTTTCTGTTTCAAATTCTTCTGAATAACCGGAGGTTCCGTTCTCCTCACCGGCATCTGATTCCGACCCTTGAAAGGCCTCTGTGCGCCCGGCAGGCAAAGAAGCTTCGTCATCTCCGGAGAAGAAGGAACAGACACTTTCATCCCCGGCTGCTTCAGTTTCCACGCACTCTGTTTCTTCCTCGGAGTTGTCATCCGCGGGCGCTGTCTTCTCTACGTCGTCCGGCAGGGTATCGTCATCATCTTCAGACGGGAAGACTTCCTCTTCCCCTTCGAGCTCTTCGGCCTTTTCTTCATCAGCTCTGAACTCGTCTTCGTCTTCCCTCTCGAGTTCGTCGTCGAATACCTTCTCCTCGTCTTCGTCGAGAAGCGAGAAGAAATCGAGCTGGCCTTCATCTTCGTCGTCAGCCTCTGCACTCCCGCGCGCACTTGATTCTTCCTTCGGCGGTTCTTCCTCTATCTCCTCGTAATAGTCACTCTCTTCCTTTTCGCCGATTTCATCGAGTCTTTCCTCTTCCTCGGTGTCATCGAATATGTCGTCGTCGAGTTCAGATTCGTACGCTTCCTCTTCTTTCTCGATTTCTTCTTCTTTTCTGATGATTTCATCGGTGAGGGCGTACTTTTTCTCCTCGTCTGAGATATCTACACTGTTTTTCTTCTCGTATTCGACAAGTTCGACGCTCTCGTCCCTCTCGTCGAGCTTCTTAGCTTCTTCATCCTCGTCCGTCGTATCATATTCGAATTCATCTGTTGCGGTGTCATCCGCTACATCGTCTGCACCCGAATCGGATCTGTCGAGTTCGTCCTCGTCGACGATGTTGTATTCGCTTTTCTCCTCCGGGAGATCGAGAGTACCGAGAAGTGCTCTGAGGAGGTCTCTCTTCTTCGTCCTGTCGATTGCCACCTCCGCCATGAATGCGGAAGAGATCACAAGAGCGCCGTTCTCCTCCCTCATGTCCTCTATCTCGTCAGGGTCGACGATGAGCCTTCTGTGGCCGTAGCCCGGTTTGAGTGCCCACTCGTCATCTCTCCTCTTCCTGATTGCCTCATAGGCCTTCGTGTCCGTAAAGAGGTTCCTGTCATAGAATGACTCCAGTACCGATATGTCGACACTGTTGCCGTCGTATGTATATGTATCCACTCCGATGCGGTAGAATATTACGAGCACATCGTGCAGAGCAGCTCTTCTTCGTGAGAACGATGAAGTGAGGGCGACATAGCGGGGGATATACTTTCCGACGAATGTATATGCCTCTCCCTTCCATGTCACGAACGGAAAGCGTAAGGAAGGCCAGCAGCCCATCTTCATGAAAGATATCAGATCAAGCGTTCCGGGATTCACTGTAAAGACAGCCCAGGCACTGCTCTCGAGAGAGGAGAGTGACGAGAGACGGAACATGTCAAAGCCGTCACGCTCTGCGGCGAGGTTTTCGGCTCTCCCCTCCCAGCCGTTTGCAGCTGTTATTATCCTGTATGCCTCTTCCTCACTCTTTCCCGCAGTCTCGCTTTTCATCTTCGCCGCCGCGAGATTGTAGTCGCTTCTGTATGCCTGCACGCGGGCGCAGAGGTCGTCGATACCACCCAGCCCCTTCTTTGCAATATTGTCCATGTTGAGAGAGAGGGAAAGGTAATCGACTCCCGTCTTCTCCTCGAGTTCGACCTTCTCCTCGAGAAGCGACCTCAAGAGAGCCGTGTCCTTTGAAAGTGAAGGCGCCGTCACATCCTCCGTAAGAAGGTACGACGCTATTATGTTCCTGTAGTTCGCAGCATCCCTGTCGGAGAGGCCCTCCTCTGCGGCGGTAAATGCCGTTCTGTTCTCGATGAGACGGACAATCCTTCTCACCACATCCTCTGCAAGGCTTTTGAGACGTGTCCAGTCACGTGTACTGACATTTCTCTCCACGCCGCCCGAGATGAAGTGCGTCGACGAAAGGACTGACTGCAGAAGTACGGGAAGGAGAGATGAAGATGCTCTCTTCACCGCATCCTTCACCTTCTCTCCTTTCACCTTCCTCTCATCCCAGAGGGAGAGCTTCATGAGCTCGAGCGGATTGTACTGCGAAAGAATTCTGGCAACCGAGGAGAAATCGTTCTGAAGGTAGCCGTATGATTCGTCTATGTTCTTCACCGCCTTCTGTGCGGGGATTCTTCTTATTTGTTCAATCGGGGAAAAGAAATCAAACACGATAAGCCTTCCTTACTGGATATGCATCACGTTCTTCCTGTAGGCCTTCAGACCGAGCCTCAGGCACTCTGCAGCCGTCTTCAGCTCGTCTTCGTTGAGGACGTATGCGAAACGTGCCTGACACCTGCCGTAGCCGGGTGTCCAGTAGAAGCCCTCGGCCGGGGCGAACATCACAGTGCATCCGTTGTATGAGAAATCACTGAGCATGAATGATGCGAACTTTTCCGCGTCGTCGACAGGAAGATCGGCTATGAAGTAGAATGCGCCCTTGGGCATCGTGACCCTTACGCCCTCTATCTTCTGCATCGCCTTCACAAGGGTGTTGCGTCGTCTCTCGTATTCCTCGACTGTCGCCCTGATGTAGCTTTCGGGAGCCGTGAGCGCCGCTGCCGCAGCCTCCTCCTCGACTGCCGGCGGACACAGTCTCGCCTGCGCCATCTTGAGGCAGTCGAGAATGAACTCATGATTCTTCGTGACTATCGCCCCTATACGGGAACCGCACATCGAGAAGCGCTTCGAGAAGCTGTCGATGCACACTATCCTGTCGGAGTACTCGGGGAACGAAAGCACCGATGTGAACTTCTTCCCGTCGTAGCAGAACTCCCTGTAGACCTCGTCAACGACGAGGAAGATGTCATGCTTCTTGCACAGTTCCAGAAGAGCTGTCAGCTCCTCCTTCGTGTATATGTGTCCCGTCGGGTTATTCGGCGAGCAGAGAAGTATTCCCGTGGTCTTCTTGTTTATCTTGTCCTCGAAGGCATCGATTGATGGAAGGATGAAACCGTTGGAGGACGATGATGTCACAGGCCTGAGCTCGACCATCGCAACCTTTGCAAAAGTCGCGACGTTCGTATAGTACGGCTCGGGGATGATCACCTCGTCATAGGGGTCGCAGAGCGTGATGAACGCAAACTGCAGAGCCTCGCTTCCTCCCGTCGTGATCATGATGTCGTCGATGGTGAGGTCCTCGATGCCCATTCTCCTGTAATATTCAAGAAGAGCTTTTCTGAGCTTCACTTCGCCTTCACTCAGACCATAGGCTATTATTTCCTCGCTGTAGCCGCGGATGGCGTCGAGAGCCTCCTTTGGTGTCTTTATGTCAGGCTGCCCTATATTGAGATGTATGACATGAACACCCCTCTTCTCGGCTTCACGGGCAAGGGGCACCAGGCGCCTTATCGGGGAGCACTGGAAGCCTGAAATACGGTTGGACATCTGCATGGTATGACTCCTTCCTTATTCCGGAACAGATGATTCGTCGACGGAGCCGGGCCCTCCCGCCTGCGTCATGTCGACAAGTTTCTGTATGAACTTTCTGTTGTCGAGAAGCGGAGAGATGGCCCTTCCGTGATGGAGGCGTGAGATTACACGTGCAAAGAGCTCCGTGACGTCGGCCTGTATGAACCACTCCTTCTCCAGAAGTTCCTTCCCCTGGTAGACGGCGTTCGTTCCGATTATTCTGTAGAAGATACCTTCCCTGTATGCCTGGTCGAAGTTCTCGATGGCGTTTCCGTTGAAGAACGGAAGAGAGACCATGACGATGACCTTCTTGGCGCCTCTGTTCATGAGTTCCTTCATGGCGATTATCATGGTGCCGCCGGTTGCTATCATATCGTCGGCCATGAGGACGATCTTGTCCTTGACGTCTCCCAGGAGGTTTACCGATTTGATATTCGTGTTCTTCGCGGAGGTAGAGACCATCGAATAGTCTCTTTCCTTATAGAGCATTGCCAGGGGCCTGTGAAGTGCCTGTGCATAGAATTTGTTTCTGTTGACCGCTCCCGTGTCAGGAGATACGACGACGATGTCGGGATCGGAGAAGTCGATGAGCTTCCTCAGCGCTATGAGCGTCTGGTACGAACCGTGGACGTTCTCGAGTGCGCATGTCGAGAATGCGTTCTCGATCTCCCTCGAATGGATGTCGAGTGTGATGATCCTGTCGACTCCGAGTTCCTCGCAGAAGCGTGCAAACATCGCGGCCGTCAGAGGTTCCCTGGACGCCTTCTTGTGCTGGCGTGCGTAAGGATACGAGGGAAGTACGAGCGTAATCGACTGTGCGCCGGCGTTGTGAAGGGCGTTGACAGTCGTGAAGAGGAACATCAGATGGTCGTTGATTGAAAGCTGTACAGGTTCCTCGCTTCCCGCAACCTTGATCGGGGCGTTGTTCGATACGTCGTGGATGACGTAGACGTTGAGCCCTCTCACGGGATCGATGATCTCGGCCTTCTCCTCTCCGTTGGAGAAACGCGTGTATTTCACGTTGATAGTGAAGTCGGGACAGTGGAAGGCCGTGGGGAGCTTGCCCGTCGGTATCTTCTTGCTGTCGATGTCATCAAGAAGAGTCACAGTTTTAAGGAGCTCTTCCGAACTCATGCCGTGTCTCTTCGTCAGCGCCTCTGAGAGTTTCTCATATCTGTCGATGTAAAGGCGTCTGAGATGCTTCACGACCTTGCCGGTGAAATATTCTGAGCCGGGGCCGGCAATAACCCCTAACTTATGTGGTTTTAAGATACTCATGGCCTTAATGTACTTCATTCAACGAAGGGCTTTCAAGGTCATACAGCTTTCCGGGGGTAAAATAATCGCCTCTGTCATCAGAAGAGCTAATGGAAGGGAAATGTTAAATAAAAGATTTCGACCTGTGCGGATGAATTAAGTGGCTAAATTCGACTTTTCCTTTCTTCCATACAGCTTCAGATCCATCGAAACCTCCCTTTTCTGTATCCATAACCTTA
>CAVDOI010000050.1:0-13582 GCA_963610485.1 Lachnospiraceae bacterium | reverse complement strand
CTGTATGAGCCGCTCTTGTTGATGACATCGAGCTGATCGGGGAATGTTATTGCCGCCGTTCCCTGTCCGTAGGGGAGTGTCAGCGATATGGCTCCGGTTGTGCCGTAAGCTACATATTGAAGATAATCTGTTCCGAGATAACCTTTTTTATCCCATTCGCCTCCATCTTTGGCCCAGAGAGAAAGCTTCGTGGTTGTTTTGATTTTTATCTCCCCTGTTGATTCATTTCCGATATTTGTTTCGCTGACAGAGAGGGAGCCTGCACTCTGAGAAGTTTTACTCGGGGAGGTGATGCTGACACCATTCTTATTATATGTATATGCCGATAATGCCCACCAGTCACCGTCTGATGCAGAATCAGCCGCATTGAGATTAGTTTTAAGGTAATTGGTTACAAGACTCATCAGCGTCTCTTCTGTGAGGACGTTGTAGAAGTATGTGGTCTTTTCTGCCTTGTATCCCGATACGGAAACAGCCGTGAATGTCACGCTGCCGTTCTTGAGAACAGTGATGTTTCCTTCGCTGTCGACTGTTGCGACCGAGGTATCGGAAGAGGAGTATGTAATACTCTGGATCGTGGCATCGTACGGAAGGACCCGGGTCTTGATGGAGAGGCCTGTTGTTCCTACTGCCGTGTACTCGGAGAGTGTGAAGGCCTCGACGCCTGTGTCTTCGACTGCGACGACTCTGAAGTAGATGGTCGCGCTTGATTTCTTTCCGTCAGCATCTGTGGCAACGAGCGTGAGTGCATTGCTGTCAGCGTCCATGTCCTGTACCTGGGGCATATCGGACGAGAGTTCTACGGATGTGCCGCTCTTCACGAACTTTCCGTTGACATACCATTCTGTCGACACTGCGCCTTCGATTGCTTCTGTCGAGAGAACAGCTGTCTTCGAAGGTGTGACAGTTATGTCGGACGGTGCAGGATCCGTGCCTTCGACAATCTGGAGCCTGAGGCTCTCCATCTTCGGCTGCACGAGCGTGATTGTCGGCTTTACAGGTGTGTAGGAAGCGGAGAGGGAGCTGAATGCGCTGTCGTAGCTGGTCTCTTCTGTGGAGAGTGTTGTCTTCGCCCTGACCTTGTAGCGGTAGCTGTATCCTGCCGTGATATCTTCATCGTCATAGCCGCTGTTTGCCGTCTCTGCAACGAGGACTGCTTCGCCGTCATTGACGCTTCTCCAGACCTCATAAGAATCAGCCCATTCGATTGCCGTCCAGCTTACAGAGAGATAGCTCTGGGCTGTCTCGCTGTCCTTCTCCGTCGTTATGACGACTTCCGGCGTTGCAAGAATGACCTTGACAGTTCCGAGATTCTTTACAGCCTTCTCTCCGCTCTTCATCGTGTCGGTTGAAGAGACCGAGAGAGAAGCAGTGCCGGGCTTGTTGCCGAATACGAGAACATCGTTCCCCATCGGTGTGAGTGTGAGGGTGTCGCTGTTGTCCGTCGACCATTCAACGGTGTTTACTGTTGCGTTTGAGGGGAGAACATTTGCAGAGAGAGAAAGCTTTCCGTTGTAAAGAAGAGTCTTTGTCGTGATTTCATCGGCTTCGATTCCCGTTACGAGGACCTTGGTCGTCACTTCGGCCGAACTCTTGTTCGTCTTCTTTCCTCTCTTCGTCATACCGACTACGTCAACCCTGTATTTCTTTCCGGAGGTTAGGCCTGTGAATGTATGCATTATGGAGTTTTCTCCGTCTTCAAGATCCCCGTTGAGGGAAACCGTGCTTACAACGCTGCCGGATGCGGCGTCGTAGAGTGTGGCCGAGATTGTCTTGTAGAGTGCTTTCCTATCACTTCCGCGTCCTGTTATTGAGATGGTGACAGTTGTCTCGGGATCCTCCCCGCCGTATGATGCCGTGAAGTGGATTGTGTTTGCATATGACGGAGCATTCGCCGCAGTAATCCTGAATGTGTCCTTGTCGTTTTCGTCTGCGACTGAAATCTGTCCGGCATATACGTTGAAGAGAGCAAAGCCGAAGTCCATGACGAGTTCGTCGCCTTGCTTTATCCTGAAGAAGCCGTTGAAGCCGGCGGCAGCGGGGATGTCGTCAGCCGTGAAAGTATAGCTTGTTGCCGTAAGGGGAGCCGTCTGGGGAGCCGTGAGAAGGGTATCTGTATAGCTACCGTCTTCGTTAGTGTCTCTCCTGTAGAATTCGAATGTGAATTCCCCTTGGTTGTACATATCCTTGAAGAAGCCTTCTGTCCCGACGGCTTCGCTCCAGTCGAATGTTACCGATACTGTACCTTTTCCTGCGTTCTCGACTGCTTCGAGCTGTACTGTCGCCGTATTGTCGGTGTTTGCGTTCACCGTAATTGATCCCGTTCCCTCACTGACCTTCTGGCCGTTGAGAGTTCCGGTGACTGTGATGGAGTAGGAACCAGTCTTCACATCCTCAAAGAGGATGCTGCCGGAAGTGGAGGATGCTGTATATGTTTCGCTGTTGTTTTTGAGCTCGGCAGTGTAGCTGTCGGCTGCATTGAATGTGTTAGGGGTGACAGTCCTTGTTCTCGAGCGGTCGTCGATTGAGAGTTTCACGCTTACTGTGGCGGGTTCCTTCAGGTTTACTTCGCAGCTTGCCAGAAGAACCAGAGATGCCAGGATAAGCAATATCATCTTTCTCATTATTTCATTTCTCCCTTGAGTTAGTCGCATGTTGAAAAAGCACACAGGCGTTACTATCGGAGAAAGAGGAATTTCGGTCAAGTGGAGAGGTAACGATACTAATGAGAAACACACAAAAACGACGTTTTTATCAGTCTTATTTGTTGTTTTTCAAGCAGTTGCAGGAGAAATGTGAAAGAAATCAGAGACTGTCGCCGGCGTTGTTGACGAGGATGACGGTTCCGATGACGTAGAATACCGGAGAGATCACGGCGGACCAGATTTCATTGAAGAGGCAGAAGTAGTTGCCGATCGAGAGCAGGATGAAAGCAATCGACCTCTTTATGTTGAGCACCGTCTTGTCCTTCACCGCCATTATGATGAATGTCGTGATTTCGACGAGGTATACTATCGCTATTGCCGCCTGGAGGTAGGCGTCGTAGAGCGAGGAGGTTATCGTCGTCTCTCCGTGATATGAAGAGACGGGGATTATTGCCGAGATGAAGAACGGGATGGCCAGGAACACGAAGTTGTACAGCCCGATGTGGGAGGACGAGAAGCCGAAGTAGCGGAGGGCTGAAAGAAGAAAGAGGCATGCGGTCGCCGCAAGGGAGAAGCGCTGGAATACAAGAAGATGGAATGGAAATTCGAAGTAGTAGCCGAGTGCCTCCAGAGCATCGGTCACTATCATGCTGGCCTGGAGGGCAACGATTGTGAAGAGGATGGGAAGTATCTCTCCGTCCTGGCTGTGGAGCTTGTGCTTGATGAGAAGGGAGGCCTGAGGCAGAATCGAGCAGACCAGAACGACGAGGAAGGGGCCGTACTTTACAGCCGGTACCAGAAGACCCTCTATTCCACCCTCCTGACCGGCATCTATGAGGACGTTGATGAGTCCGAATACATAGAGGGCGCAGATCACCACCTGCACGAAGAGCTGATAGAGGATGAATTTCCTGTTCTGTGTCTGCATCAGAATGCATCCCTTACCGGTATTGTGATATCGGTCTTCGTCCTGACGGCCACGAGGTTCGAAGCCATGCTTATGAGTGTGATGTCGAGCATGGTCGCCAGTCCGTTCAGGAACGGAGTTATCGAGATGACGGCAGCTTCGGCGCCGTATACGTTGATGTTGAGAAGTCTCAGGAGGGCTATCGATATGAACGCCGTCTCCATTCCCGCACTCATCGAGGAGATGAGACTCAGGCCGATTACTGTAAAGACGATGAGGAAGAGGGCCGGAAGTGAGATTTCAGCTCCGAGCGTCGTAAGGAGTGTGAGGACCGTCATGGTCGAGACGAAGCATGTCCCGCCTCTCGTAATGATGATTCCTAACGGTGTCGTTGTCGAAACTATTCTTTTCTGCACGCCCAGGGAGCATCTGTTGACTGCCTCGTTCTGTAGCGCCGATACGAAGATGTTGCCGCTGACAAATGCGAAGACGATTGACGAGAATGACTTACCCACGATTCTGTACGGGTTCTTTTTGAAACCTGTGAAAAGAGCATAGAGAAGCGGTAGAACGACAAGAAGCATGATGAGTGACGCTCCCGCTGCTTTGAGGAAGAACGAAGGAGATACGAATGCCGTTTTCTCCCTGTAGAGAGATATGAAGAAGTCCGTCGCGGCAAGATAGACGTAAAGAGCTCCGAAGTAGGTGATGCAGCGCTGTATTCTGTACATCACCTCCGAGAGGGAGTTGAAGACTGTGTACGCCGGTCTAATGATATCCGACGAGGGAGTCAGGGCCGTTCCGATTATGAGAGAGAGAAGCACGAGGGGGATGAAGATGTCGTTGATGAGTGACAGTGCTCCGGTGAAATCGAGAGACGACGAGTAGGAGGAGAAGAGAGAGACGCTCTCTCCGCCGGCAGACGCCGTTACGGGGAAGGTCAGACCGGAGAGCCGGACCACAAGGGCGGCGATGAGCGAGAGACTGAGGGATGTGACGACAGCCCAGATAATGTTCACCGCCGTCATCTTCTTTCCGAGCCTGTCCTTTCTCAGGGAAGCCACTCCCGATGCAAACGTTATGAAGGAGACCGGAATGAAGAGGAAAATGCCTGCTCCTGTAAGTGCCCCTGCGACAGTTCTGACTGCGTTGTAGACAGCCTGTGTTGATGGGAATGCGAATGCCGTTGCTCCTGCCATCAGCATGGCGGCGAGGTATGTAAGCCAGATTTCCATATTCGAATTCTATTCCTCCTGGATAATTAAGGTCAATAAATTATTAACCTTTAAGCAGAGCCGGGAGCTTGTAGCCTGCATTGAACTCCCTCTCCAGCAGTGTCCGTGCAAATTCATCGACATCCTTTGCCTTTCTGTCGCTTGAAGCAGCATACGAGAGTGTGCAGACGAGAATCGTCTTCTGCATGCTCTCCTTGTTGTACCATACGACATCCTGATACTTGTTGCAGCCCGTGAGATTCATGACGCTGTCGTCGTTGAGAAGACATGAGAACATCTCGATCGGCGACGAGGAGGGCATTTCGTCCCTGATAAGCATCGTTGCGGCTATGAAGAATGCCGCCTCATGCATGAGCTCCCTTCTTCCGTTGTCGTCGAGACAGAGTTCGTCGAGCGCTTCCTTGAAGAACTCGGAGAGCATCAGAGAGTCAGATACCGTCATCAGTGATTTCGGTGTCGTGTCTGTGGAGAACGGTATGAGGGCGAGGGCTGCGGCTATCATGACGGGGAGTGTGTTGTCGACGCTCGACCATGACGGGAATACCTTCGGGCCCTTTGCTCCGAACGACTTTCCGATGAAGCGTACGAATTTTATCACAGGCTGCGGATTCACATCCTTCGGTGCCAGTCCCAGCTGTCCCTTGGTCGCCTCCTCCATTGATGAGTATGTTTCATAGAGGAGAGAGTAGGCTTCGGCGAGGATGAGAAGAAGCTCCCTCTCGTTCTCCTTGTCGGCTGTTCCGTTGACGAGGCGTGTGATTATGTCGAGAGTGGAGGGCTTTCTCAGTGCATCAACGGCCCTATATACCGGTTTCAGCTTCAGAAGGGAGAGAGCCCTCTCGAAGTTTCTGATGCCGCTCGATCCGTACTCGTCGTAGAGCATCTTTATGTAGCCGTCGGTGTCCTCCGCCTCCCTTATGTTCCAGAAGACCTTCGATTCATAGCCGTTGAGGGAGAAGGAGTAGCCTTCGAACATGTTCATCGACGGGATTATGTATGTCAGCCCGTCCTGGAAGGAATCCATGAGGCAGTAGTTGTTCGAGCCGTAGCTGAGTCCCAGATTCTGGGAGAGGGTGATTGTCTCCTCTTTTATGCTGTCACCGTTTCTCTTCTTCTTCGGAGATGAGAAGTTGATTGTGCCTCCCGCAGCCTCATAGCGGTTGTTGACGAGAACGAGCGTTCTTTCGCGTCCTGCTCCGTTGACGTATGCGAATACAGATTCCTCGACGCCTCCGTCTCTGTTTATGCAGTCGTAGAGGTTGAAGTTGTCGACGTTGGCGAAGAGATAGCGTTTTCTCAGAAGAGGGAAGATTCTCCTCTCATGCTCGTCTATCAGCCACTGGTTGGGTTTCTCGTTGTAGTAGGCTCTCTGGTATTCCATGCCGTACTTCTCTCTGTATCCCTCGATCTGGCCGTGTCCTATCATGGGAAGTCCCGGGAGGGTTGCAAGGAGAGTACAGACTCCGAAGTATCTGTCGTCTGATCCGAACTGTGCGATGGCCGTATCTTCATCGGGATTGTTCATGAAGTTGACATAGCGCTTGAGAATCTCGGGTTCGAAGACAAGAGTATTCTTTATCGAATCCCTGTACTTCTTATTCTCCTGGTTCTTCAGCATATTCATGAATGCCGAGTTGTAGACGCGGTGCATTCCGAGTGTGCGCACGAAGTAGCCTTCCATCATCCAGAATGCCTCGGCAAGGAGGAGTGTGTCGGGAGCTTCCACCGCAACCCTGTCGACGACCTCCCTCCAGAATTCTTCGGGAATTCGTGCATTGAACTCCCTCTCGTCGAGAGCGTGCTCGCTTCTGCCCGGGATGTCGCCGCCCTCTCCGGGTTTGGGGTACCATAGTCTCTCGATATGACGCTTGGCGAGTGTCATGGCAGCGTCGAAGCGGATGATCGGGAAGTTTCTTGCGACGTGGATGATCTTCTCGATGACTGCCTCTCTCGTCACAGGATTGAGATAATCGAGCTGAGCCGTGTCGTTCCAGGGCATCGTCGTGCCGTCATTACCGTGGAAGACATATCTTGTTTCACCGCTGTAGCGGTTCCTCATGCGGAATGTCACAGCGGCATCGGTCCTGTCATAGTAGTGGTCCTCGATCTTCACCTCCCAGTAGGGGTTCGTGGAGAGATCGGGGCCGTTGTAGGTGTAGGACGGGAAGGGAGGATAGTCCTGGCTGATGAAGTAGTCGGGATGTTCGTAGACCCAGTTGCCGTCGATTCCCGTATGGTTCGGGACCATGTCGGAGGCAAGTCTTATCCCCCTCTTCTGACAGCGTTCCCTGAGGTTGTATACAGCCTCCCATCCTCCGATTGCCGGAGATATGTCGTAGTCTTTCAATGAATATGCCGAAGCGACGGCGTCGGGGTTGCCGCAGAGGTGCTTGATCTCCTTCGAGGCTTCGCTTCTCTGCCAGAGGCCTATGAGCCAGAGGGCCGTTATTCCCCTGTGCTGCATTATGTCGAGCTCTTCGTCGGGAATCTGGTCGAGGGAGGTGATGGGTCTGTTGTAGGTCTTTGAAAGCTGATCGAGCCAGACAAGCGTGGATTTGGCTATCATGACGACACAGGGCATCCAGTTGGAGTCGGATGAGAACGCCTCGTATTCGTTGAGCTCCGAGGAGTAATCCATGACAGGGACGTTGACGGGGCCTCCGGGACCGGGGGCTCCTCTGTCCTTCTGCTCTTCGTTGATGTAGTCGATGGAGGATTTGAGCATCCTTACGAAGCTTTCCGGAAGCATATCAGACCATTCACGGAGAATGTACTGGAGCTGGTCGATGAGAGAATCCGGATAAAGACGCGCCGGCATGCACAGGAATGTGAATACATCCTCCGTGTTGGGTTCGCCGTTTCTGAGATCATCCTTCTCATAGGAGGAGAGAACCGAAGAGAGTGCTCTGAACGATGAGGGAAGGGAGAGATTGTCAGGGGCGACGAAGGGCTTGGCAGCATTGACAAGCGCCCTGTTCTGGAGAATGACCTGATAGATGAAGTATCCTCTCATGTCCTCTTCAATCGTCTTTTCGTCCTTAATCTCCGTCGGGAATTCCTTCGAATAGAAAGCGAGTGCGTCCCTCAGCTCGTCGTTGCCTTCGACTGTCTGGATACGGCGTCTGAAGAAGTCTCTGTTCTCGTCCCCCAGAAGATACGTGAGGATTATCTGGTAGACGTAGTGGAGAGTAGCGCCGGCATTGAGGCGTGCCGCCGAGACAGCAGTGAAGTCTCCCCCCCGCCTCTTCATTTCCTGGTTATATCTGAAGCTGAGGGATGCCGCCTCCTGATAGAAGGAGCCGGGTCCGGCTTCTGTCTGGAAGACAGGTTCGTCATATGAAATCAGAGAGCGGGTTATCCTGGCGATTCTGAGGTCTCGGTTGATCATGCTCTTTCCCCTTGAGTGATTAGTCTTTCGGTATTGTAACACACCTTAGACCAGTATAACCTCATCATCGGTGAAAAAAATGTCGAATATTATGACTTCCATGTCTTTTCACCGCATTTGAGAGGCCACTCGCATTTGATTTCATCAAAAAGCCGGGAGAGGGTAATCATTTCGTCCTTTGTGAAAGGGCTTGTCACATAGAGCTTCACATCGCCGTGGACGGGTCTTCCGATACCGATTCTGAGACGGAGAAAATCCTCTCCCCCGAGTCTGTCCCGTATGTTCTTGAGACCGTTGTGTCCCTTCGTCCCGCCGCCTCTCTGAAGTCTTGCCTCCCCCGGAGGAAGCTCGAGGTCATCATGGACGACAAGGATCTCTTCTCGTCCGAGTTTGAAGAATGATGCACACTCGCTCACCGCCGTGCCGGAGAGATTCATGTATGTCAGGGGCTTCATTATCTTCAATTGTCCGTCTGTGAAGTAGAAGGAGTGGAACTTTGAAAGATAACTCTCTCCGGGGTACAGATAATCGCAGAGAAGCCAGCCTGCATTATGTCTTGTCCTCTCGTATTCCCTTCCGGGATTGCCCAGGAAAACTACGCACTTGATCATCTTGTCTTCGAGACTCCTTTCTTCGGGCACAGGTCATTCCCGGGGCAGATCGAACACTTCGGCGAGACGGGGGTGCATATACTCTGCCCGTAGCGTACGAAGAGTTCGTTGATCTCTATCCAGAAACGTACCGGAAGAATCTTTTCCAGGGCCTTCTCCGTCGCCTCCGGAGTCTTCTCCTCCGTCCATCCGAGTCTCGTCGACATTTCATGCACATGGCAGTCGACACATATTGCGGGGATATTGAAGCTCAGGTTCAGGACAAGATTAGCCGTCTTCGTTCCGACACCCGGAAGTGAGAGCAGAGTCTCTTTGTCGGAGGGCACTTCAGAGTCATATTTCTCAACGATGATTCTGGCAATTTCTTTTAGTTGTACAGCCTTACGAAGGTAGAATCCACATGGTTTTATCAGATTCTGTATCTCTTCAACGGAAAGGGGATATAATTCATTGACAGTAGGTGCTGCTTCAAGAAGGCGCTCTGAGGCTTCGAGAGTCACCCTGTCCTGCGTTCTGAGAGATATGACTGTCGAGACAAGAATGCGGTACGGAGCATTCCCCGAGGCAGCTATGACGCCGACAGCCGGAACGGGGAAGCCGATTTCATCAAGCTTTGCAGTGAAGGAGAAGAAAAGATTCTCCACGTATTTTTCGTCTAACATTTTTCCTCCGATTGTCAGTATTCTTCTAAAAGACTATCATCACGCTATGATTGTCGTACTTAAGAAGGGTATTACCTTACAGGAAAAAGATAAAGTCGTCGAATTTCTAAAAGGACAGGGTTTCATAGTCAGGGAGATCGTCGGCGAGAACGAGACAGTGCTCGGTGCTGTCGGAACCCATTCAATCGACCCCCGGACCGTCGAACTTTTTCCGGGAGTCAATAACGTCATTCCGATTTCGAAGCCGTATAAGCTTGCATCCCGCGAACTCAAGAAGGAAGATACCATCGTCCGTGTGAAGGGCGTATCCATAGGTGGAAACAGGATAAGCGTCATGGCCGGCCCGTGCGCCATTGAGTCCTATGATCAGATAATGACCATTGCCGGGAAAGTGAGAGAGGCGGGAGCCGTGATCCTCCGCGGCGGTGCTTTCAAACCCCGTACCTCTCCGTATTCGTTCCAGGGTCTCGGAGAAGAGGGGCTGAGGCTTCTCAGGAGTGCGGGAGATGCTTTCGATATGCCGGTTGTGTCTGAAGTCGTATCACCGTCGGATGTCGATCTTATGGCAGAGTATGTCGACATAATGCAGATCGGGGCAAGGAACATGCAGAACTTCGAGCTCCTGAAGGCTGTCGGAAGGAAGGGAATGCCCGTCCTTCTCAAGAGAGGACTATCTGCAACCATAGAGGAGTGGCTCATGGCTGCCGAGTACCTCATGTCCTCGGGGACAGACAAGGTAATCCTCTGCGAAAGAGGCATAAGAACATTCGAGAAGATGACGCGCAACACCCTCGACTGTTCGGCCATCCCGGCAGTTCACAAGCTCAGCCATCTTCCCGTAATCGGGGATCCGTCCCATGCAACGGGAATCAGGGACATGGTGGCGCCGATGAGTCTTGCGCTTCTTGTGTCCGGAGCATCGGGAATAGAGGTGGAGGTTCACAATCATCCGGAGAAGGCTCTCTCAGACGGGCCGCAGTCGCTCTATCCCGAGCAGTTCGAGAAGCTTATGAGGGATATACAGGCGATTGCACCTGTAATCGGAAAGACACTCGAGAAGATTCCCCGCAAGATTCCCTCGTCAATCGCAGATGCATCGGCGACAAAGAAGAATAAGGCCGAAATCGGAGACGTCGTCGTTGCCTTCCAGGGGGAAAGAGGTGCATTCTCCGAGCTTGCGGCAAGAAGATTCTTCGCCGAAGATGTCTCCGTTCTTCCCTGCCATTCATTCAAGGATACCTTCGATGCAATGTCCGACAACTCTGCTACATTCGGTGTGATTCCTGTCGAGAATGCCCTCGGGGGTGCAGTCTACGATCCTCTCGATCTTATAAAGATACATACGGAACTCACAGTCGTCGGCGAGACCGAGGTAAGGGTCGTGCACAACCTCATAGGTTTTCCGGGGGTGAAGGAGGAGGAGATAAAGAGAATTTACTCCCATCCGCAGGCTATCGCACAGTGCAGGGAGTTCCTGGACAAGCATTTCCCCGATGCGGAGGTCATCCCCTTCTTCGATACTGCAGGGGCTGTCTCGTTCGTGAAGGAGAGCGGAGACAGAAGCGCAGCCGCAATTGCCGGTTCCCCCGCGGCGCTCTACAACAACATGACCATAATCCATCAGTCCATAGAGACCAATCCCAGCAACTATACACGCTTCTACATTATGACGAGAGAGGAGAATGCAGATAAGGAGCCCGTCGCCTCGAGAAGGAAGGAGAAGGCTTCGATGCTCTTCAGCGTATCTGACGAGCCGGGCTCTCTCATGAAGGTTCTCGAGGTCTTCTATCAGAAGGGCCTCAATATGCAGAAGCTGGAGAGCCGTCCGATTCTCGGAAAGCCCTGGGAATATACTTTCTATGTCGACACTCTTATTCCGGACTATTCGAAGTTCGATGAGATCTGTTCTGAAATAAAGGCGGTTACCGAGAGCTTCAGGGTGCTCGGTGTCTATGAAAACGGGCTTGTGTGACAATGGAAGAAAAAGAGTACGAGAGTGTTCTTCTCTTTACGGGAGTCCTGACGACAAGGGGATTTCCGGAGAGCCTCAGGAAGGCTCTCGAGGATGAATTCGGCCCCATCGACATCGTCTCTCCGTCAATTCCTTTCTCATTCACGGACTACTATGTTCCGGAGATGGGAGAAGGAATAGAGAGGTTCTTCATATCGTTCAGGAATCTTGTCTCTCCCGATAGTCTGAAGGATGCCAAGCTCTTCACGAACAGGCTCGAAAAGGAATGGGAGGAGGACGGGAAGAGGAAGATAAACCTCGACCCCGGAACGCTCAGCGCTGCATCCGTGATACTGGCCACGACGAAGAACCGTTCACACCGTATCGCAATAGGCTCCAGGCTCTTTGCCGAAGTGACTCTGATTTATCAGAACAAAGGCTTTTGTTCGTTCCCGTGGACGTACAGTGATTACAGGAGAGAAGAGGTACAGAGGATTCTTCTTGAATTCAGAAAAAGCTATCTTGAAAAGCTGAAAAGCGGAAGAAAACAGGAAAACAGCCGAAAAGAGAACTTTGTTAACATTATTAACTAACTTTTTGGTATTCTTTCAGGTGGCCTTCTTTCCTGCCGCCTTGAGCTTGATTGCCATCAGAACAACCATGACCAAGAGAGGAACGAGAATCGCCTTGAGAGCTAGATTCATGCTGACGTTGTCGGCGATGAAGCCGACGATACCGGGCATGACGACAGCGCCGATTGTAGCGACGGCGATGCATGTCCCTGTTGCGATTGTAGACTGTGCGAACCGCTTTTCATTCGTCGAGAGGACTGTCGGATATATTCCTCCCATACTCAATCCTATCCCGAATACGCTTATTGCCGCGAGAACGGGGGATGATGTGTTGACGAGAAGGAATGTGAAGACGAGCATCGAGGAGCCGAGGAACAGGATGATTTTCTCCTTCTGTATCTTCTGTGACACGGCTGCTGTGACGAGTCTGCTTGTAAGAATCATCAGCCACAGGAGGGCCGACATCGCATTTGCAAGTGCGGACGGGAAAAGACCTTCGTTCATGAGGTAGGTTACCAGCCATCCCATGAATGTCGATTCTCCGCAGAGATAGCAGAAGAGGATGAAGGTATTGATCCAGAAGGACGAGGCTTTCGGAACAGAGGCGTCCTCTCCGCCCTTTTCCTCCTTCCTGTCACTCAGATCAGAAAAGCTGAACAGAATGAGTGCACTCGCCATTCCGATGGCTACGATGAGGGCAGGCATTCTCCATGAGGATGGCCCGAAGAATACTACGAGGAACGGGCCTATGAATGCCCCTACCGCAAACGATGCGTGAAGGAGATTGAGGCCGGCTCCTTTGTTCCCTGCATACTGGCCGACGACGACATTCGTGATGTTGCTCATCGTACCTCTTCCGATTCCAAGGAGAACGAAGGCGAGAAGCAGTGCTGCAGGATTCCCGGTAATCACCATAATAATGAACCCCAGAACAATGCCGGAGCCGAGAAGTACCGAGCTCTTCTTTCTTCCGATTGCATAGGGAAGGAATCCCGAGAGCCATACGGCAAGGAGGTTGCCGATCTGATTGACGGAGAGCAGTGTCCCCTGGAAGGAGAATGTCAGGCCCCTTTCGGCAATAAGAGAGGGAAGGATGGAGCCCAGTACATTTGCCATCATCCCCGAAAAGAAAAACGCATAATAGACTCTGTAGAGAAGGCCTTCCTTGTGGTCTTCTATACCCAGAAACCTGCTGAATGAAAACATAATTCTACCCCGATGTCCGGTTTCTCATCATGAAGAGAAGCTGAAGGACATATCAATATTACTATCGGGATATGAGGAGTTGTCCATTGTTTTCTGAAATGAAGGAAAATATTGCAAAAGAAGTGAAACTTCCGTGAATAATCAGAAGTTCCCCCTGCCCGGCCCCGTAGAACAGTATGGTAAAGAGACGGCAAAGATTGACGGAAGACAAAATAATCCGCTTTTTTTTACGACAAAACGTCTTTTATAATTTTCCGAGGAGTGGCAGGAAGATGCTCTTCCTTTGCTCCGTTTTCATATGGAGGAGACTTATGAAGAAGTCAATTATCGCAATTATGCTCATCGCAGCGCTCGTTCTTCCTGTATTCGCACAGGGCGGATCTGAAGCTGCAGCTACGACAAAGA
>CAVDOI010000049.1:0-13870 GCA_963610485.1 Lachnospiraceae bacterium | reverse complement strand
ATAGACTACATCAAGGCCTATTGGCGTTGATACGTCAGTCGAAAATACGCTTACTATCTACGAATGTATGATCCCTCCCTGCAACAGCCATGTAGACGTCAATCGAGCACATTGCCTCGTATATATTGAGGCCGAGAGCGACGCCCATTCTGTCGTCGCCAAGGAGAGTGACATCAATTTCCTTACCGAGATGTGTGTCATAGAACCTGACGCCGCCGTCGGGAACATACTCACTGAATATGATTACCTCATTGCCTTCGAGCTTCCCGGATGGAATGAGGTCGTAGTAGACCCTGTCACCGTCTGCGGTGAGGGCATAGATCTTCTCAGCCGGATAGACAACGCTCTCCCCGGTAACTGAACCGCCGTTCTCCTCCAGGGCTCTTCTGAAGGCCGACGTGATTGTTTCATAGTCGTCGATTTCCAGAATCAGCCTGCAGTCGCCCCTGATGACGGAGCTGTCATGGTATGCATAACTGAACTCGATGTCATTTATCATGGACCTGTATACAGGAACAAGGACGACTATAAGAATAAAAAGGAAGAGCATGAAACTGTACTTTCTGAAGTATTTTCTGAAGGAAAGAAGCAGACTGAAGGTTCCTCTCATACTCTGCCTCCGTTTCTTATTTCATCCACAGTGTTCTTCCTGACGAAGGAATGAATCGAGTAAAGAACAAAGAGCAGGAATACGGTACGAACACAGACGGCCGGGAGCGCGGAATATCGAGCGGCACGTTCCGGATCGACATATATAAATCCATCAAGGTTATAGGAGAAACTCACCATACCCGCATAGAACGAAATAACAGCCAGAAGAGCAGAAGGAAGGATGAAATAAAGCGCCAGTCTTGAGCCAAGTCTTATCCGGCTGCATCCCGAAGAATAGAGAAGATATACGGTTTTCTCACTGTAGTCGAGGACCCTCGTGACAACGGTTCTCCCGAAGAACAGAATAATTACTGTCATCAATGTAAAAATAGCCCTTCCGACTACTGTTGAAGATTCGATCTGACTCAAGAGTCTTCCGACCTCTATTGAAGCTGCCACAGAACTCTCCAGAAGCACATTCTCCCCATACTCCGCCAGTAATGCGTTTATTGTCTTTTCATCTCCTCCGCGTATCCAGATGTTCTGGTACCCTGCCGGAAGTGACTGTTTCGTCTGTGTAACTAAGAGAGCCCGGGCTGCTTCATATATACCTTCCTTATCATCTATATCGGGAAGGACACTTTTCGACACAGTGAAAAGCTGAGAATAATACTCATAGTCGAGAAAGATGAATGATGTATTACTGTCGTAACTGAGTCTCCTGACCCAGTCATCTGTCTCTCTCTCCATCTTCTTTGCGTCAGGAACCCTGAAGTAGCCTGCAACAGGCACCTCTATAACCCTCCCGTCTGACGCAAATGCCGAACGGGCGGAAAGGGAGACGGCAAGTGTTATGTATTCATCTTCATCGGTGAGGCCGAGACTGTCTTTGATTGTTTCAGACAGGAACGCTCCCTCGCGCCCTGTAAGGGCGAAGAACTCATAGCTTTCTTCTCCTTCGAAAAAGGAAATAAGGCTCTCGGAATCAACCCCGTATATATGATCGTAATAATAGTCACCGCTCTGGAATGACGTAAGAGTCATGTACGTCTCCCCGTCATACCTCATACGGTTCTCGACAGCCTGGAAGGAACGCCCCTGAAGCCACTTCTCATCAACGATTTTGAACTGTCCCTTCACTATGAGTGTATACTGTGTCTCAACAGCGGCAACAGCAAGTGCCTTGACGGATTTGATTTCATTGAGACCGGAGACGATTTCTCCGGCATTCTCTATCGAGAAGTTCTCACCTCCGGAACGCGGTGTACGTCCGAGTGCACCGTCAAAGAACCGGCCGAGGCTGTCAACCGGCGATATCACCCAGTCTCCGATGATATCATGGGCGGTGAGGAACTCTTCATTCTGTGACTCTATCGAGCAGATATAGCATGCAGCACCGAATGCATAAAAAAGTAGGTGAAGCAGAACGAAGAAAAACAGAACGACGATTATCGGAAAATGGAAAGCCTTCATATTTATGTCAACCTCAATGGAGGATAATCAGCCTCCGGACACTTCACATCCTCTCTCTCCGTAGAACCGAAATATTCTCTGCAGAATCGCAGACAGCGACTGTACTTTCTATGACAGACATCATAATTTTCATCAGAGCATGTCAAACACGGCGAATCGGAAGGAAAGATATTCCGGGGCGGCGGACTCAGCCATTTCTGCAGACGCTCGGAATTCCACCACTCCATCAGCCCCTGCTCTCTCAGATCTCCGATTATGTATTTTTTGTCGTATGGAAGCTGTTCACAAATCGAGACTTCTCCGTTCGGCAGCATCGTCACTGAAAAGCGTCCGGCATTGCATACTGCCCGCTTATCAAATAAACGTACTTCTCTCCCTACCGGAGTTGCATAAGAATCAGTATAAGAACCGCCGACAACAGACATATTTCTATACCTGGATCGAGCCTCCTCGACAGCCGAACTTGCACGCTCCAGTTGTTCTTTCGAGGCGAACATATGCTCATCATGTCTCGAGCCACTCCGCCCGTAACTTACAATCTGCACGTGCCGGATCGAAAGAGAATTAAGAAAATCCAGATAGGACGCGACATTGTCCGCATTGTAAGATGTGAGAACACTTTTGATGCGTACATCTATACCTTTATTCTGCATATATTCGATCTGCTTCACGCATGCTTCAAGATAATCCCTTCCAGCCCCTGTCAAAAACTCGACAACATCACTTCTGTTGTCATCAAGACTGATTTGAATTCTGTCCAGTCCGGCCATTGAAATCAGTTTGTCGATACGGCTTTTCGACAACACGCTCTTGGTCGAAAGCGTATAAAAAAGTCCGATTTCCTTCAGATAGATCATGACATCATCAATGTCACTCCTCAGTAGAGGATCTCCTCCGGTCAGCATCACGGATTCACATCCGTTGTCCTTGAATTCCCGGAGAATGACCTTCAGCCTTTCCAGAGTGATAAACGGCTTGACTTCATTCAGCGGATGATAACAGTACCGACAGGAGAAAGGACAGGCCGTAGCTGCATTGAAGTTCAATGACAACGGAGCATCGAGACGCAAGTCTCCTCCTCTGACATCGAAGTTCTCCCGGCGGAGCAGCAGAGTAAGCGGATCCACTCTGTTACCATACCTTTCAATCTCCTCCGACGTATATCCTTCACTATCCTCAAGGAGATCCTCTATTCCAGTCCTGTTCTTGAGCGAATCGATTGCAGCACCGACATCGAAAGTCTTCAAGACCTTGAATACTCTCATATAATCCCTTCTTACTTCTTCTTCGGTTCTAGTACCGTCGAAAAGAAGAAGATAAATGGAATCGGCAGGAGAAAGGGGAGTTATTCTGTCAGGATTATGAAAAAAAAGTCATCAAGCCGATAAAGGATATTACGGCTTTTATTCGGAATAATCCTTATATCTTTATTCAATATAAGTCTCTGCATAATTTCCTTGAACTGTTTTCCGGATGGCCGCCGACTTCTGTCAGAAATGTGCTATTTCGATGGTACCGGCGAAACTGCAACCGACTTCACAGGCCGTCTTTCCGGAAGAACATCAACTTGTACAGGTGTTCGTACATATGGAAGAACAGTTGGAACTGTAACAACCGACCGAGCATCCAGAATAACATATTGAACATGTACCCTGAGAACAGCCTCCGGAGCATTTATCCGAACATTCTGAACTACAACTGTCCGAACAGAGAAAACAGAAACTGGTACAACCCGCCCCTCCGGATACCATCTCGATATTCACTAAATCATCGATTTTCATTCAACAGCCTCCCTTTTCACTACCCTCGCTATATCGTTTATGCTTGAAACCGAACAAGGAACAAGACATGTCTGAACAGCGAAAGCTGTACAACCTCTCGAACATCGGTCTGCACATTCATCTGTGTGACAACTCGATTATTCCCAAACCTTGGAGAACAGGACAAAGGACACCTGAACAAGTAACATTTGAACACCTTGGAAAATCAGGATTATGTACAAAAACAGTACATATGAAAATCCAGTCTTCAAGGAAACAAATAACCAAAGCCAAACAGATTATCGATGTCTACTGCATCTCTTTTCAATAATTGTTATCGATAAAGCAGGTACTGTCAATCTCTATTTTGCGTTTTTGTAATTCTTTATATAGAAACAAACGATAAATACTATTTATCCTTTTTTATTATGGTTTTGTTTACTTTTCTTTATCTTTCATTATTGTGGAAAACGAAAGTTTTATATAGCTGATTTCAGTAGTAATCTGCTGTATGGAAGAATGAAATGCGCTTTGTCACAAGACCCGTCGGTGGACACAACATGTCCCTGTTCATCAACCGGCGGAAGGAGCTTTTACATGGCGTGCCGGCAGACCCGTTTCCGCTCGTTACGCTTTCCTCTGTACCTTGATACAATCACTTCTGGATGCTTTTCAGAACCTTCTTTATATCGGCCTCGTCCGAAGTATGGGGAGGTTCTTCGAAGCCGAAGAGGCGGGAGGCCTCATCTACGCTGATGAGTCTCTCCTTATCGACGGTGGCAGCGACATTCTGCCAGATTCTTGCAGCTTCTTTCCTGATGAGCTTGTCTGCAAAATCCTTTACGTCGATTCCCCTCAGCTCCAGAAAGAGAAGAGGATTGTCATCGAGCCTGCTGCCGATGGCGTAGAGAACCGCGGCTATATGCTTGCATATGCGGGTGGAATCGGGACACGAGCAGCTGAAGCGGATTTCATTGAGACGGGGAAAGAGTCCCTCGCCCTTCATCGTGAAGAGGTCCCTGTATTCCTTCGGGAACTCCCCCTTCTCGAGCTCTCCCAGGCTCTTGAGCTTGCCCTCCGCTATGCTCACGATCTTCTCGTAGTTCTCCTTCTTCACCGGGTCTATAACGACCGTCACATCGTAGGGCGTCTTTCTCGAGCCGACGACCTTTGCCGTCACCCTGCCGCCCTCTATGTTGAGATCGACGACGGCGTCCGCCCTGACGTACTTCTTGCCTCTGTCGAGTCTGTTGTATGCATCGGCATAACAGTCTATGTTGTCACACCATGCCTTTCCCCACCACGATGAAGATATCGTGCGGGACGAGAGGACTATCGGATGATAATCCTTCTTCGTCGCCTTTCTTGCCTTCTCTCTCAGTTCCGCCTGTGTCGGCGTATGGAAAAAACCGTAGCTCATTTCACGCCTCCGCTGAAGCGTACTGCTTCAAGAAGCTCACTCGAGGAAAGCTTCGTCAGGATATCGCTGTCGAGATCCGAAAGGAGGGAATCCGAGAGGGCCTTCTTGCTCTGTATCAGCTCGTCTATCTTCTCCTCGATCGTGTTCTTGCTCACGAACTTATATACCATCACCTTCTCTTTCTGCCCTATTCTATAGGCTCTGTCGGTAGCCTGGTTCTCGACTGCCGGGTTCCACCAGCGGTCGAAGTGGATGACGTTGGTAGCCCTTGTGAGATTGAGTCCCACACCCGCGGCCCTGAGGGAGAGCACCATGTAATCGGCTTCTCCGTTCTGGAAGGCCTTCACAATCTCTGTGCGCTTCTTCGCGCTCACAGTTCCGTCTATTACGAGACCATTCTTCCCGAAGACCGAACTGAGGAGCTCATCAAGTGCCGGGATTATCTCACGGAACTGCGTGAAGACGAGGACCTTCTCCCTGTTGGAGTGTATAGTCGACGAGACTTCCTTCAAAAGCTCGAACTTTCCGCTCTCGCTTTCCTTGTAGCCGCTTTCGCCGTAGTACTGGTCGGGATGGTTGCATACAGCCTTGAGCTTCGCAATTGCCGCCAGCACCTTCCCCTTCCTCTCGAATTCCGGTTCCTCACCGTTCATCGTCCTTTCAAGGTCGGAGACGATCTTGTTGTAGAGTATGATCTGCTCCTTCTTGAGGTTGACCGAGAGGATGCTTTCGACCTTGTCGGGAAGGTCCTTTATGATTGACTTGTCTGTCTTGAGCCTCCTCAGGATGAAGGGACTTATCGCACGCCTGAGTGACGAGAGCGACGAAATATCAACTGAGCGGGCATAGCGCGAGAACTCGCCCTTACTTCCGAGGAAGCCGGAGTTGATGTAGTCCATAAGCGACCAGAGGTTCATGAGATCGTTCTCGACGGGAGTACCTGTAAGGAGGACCGCGTCCTTTCTCTCGAGCGAGGAGAGCGCCTTGTATGCCTTCGTGGCACTGTTCTTTATGTACTGCGCCTCGTCAAGTATCACGAGGTCCCACTTCTCCTTCCGGAGGTTATCGTCCTTGGCAGAGACGCCGTATGTCGTGAGCGTAAGATAACTTGTATCCATCGCCCTTCCCGTCCCGTGATAGACGGAGTAATCCAGTCCGGGGGTGAAACGTGCAATCTCGCTCTCCCAGTTTCCGATAAGAGACGAAGGAAGCACGAGAAGAACACGCTCCGCCTTCTTCTCCACCCTCAGCATCTCGAGGAAGGCAAGAACCTGGACAGTCTTTCCAAGTCCCATGTCGTCTGCAAGGCAGAAGCCGAAGCCTAGGACGTACATTGCCCAGAGATACCTGAAGCCCTCCTCCTGGTAGGGCCTGAGCGTCAATGCAGCACTCTCCGGCACGGAGATGTCGGCAGAGACGGCACGTGCAAGGTTATCGAGCCAGTTGCGGTCGGAGAACGCAAGCCTGACCCTGCTTTTCTTTATTCCCGATGAATATTTCACAAGATCGGCGACACTCATTGGAGAGGAGAAGAGCTCGGCGCTCTCGAGAAGGGCTTTCAGCTTCTCCCTGTCGAGGGCCACCCAGCGTCCCTTCAGGAATGCCAGTCCGTCCTTCATCTCGAGAAGTGCCCTCACCTCCTTTTCGGTAATCGCCACTCCCTCGTAGACCATCTGCGGCTTGAGAGATATGACGGCACCTGCTCCGAGGCTGCCCTTGCGGACGGTGATGCCGAGGGATGTGTAGCGGTTCCTCTTACGCCAGAAGTTCGGAATGCGGCATTCGATTCCCTCGCTCTCGAACTCTGTGGCGTGGACGAGGAAGTCGTACGCCTCCTCTTCAGTGAATCTCACGGGATAGAAGATGCGTCCCGACTCTATCATACCCTTTATGATGTCGCTCGTACCCGAAAGGCGGCTTATCGGGGAGATGAGGCGCGAAAGCCCCTCCATATCATCCTTGTACTCTGTCAGGGCAAAACGCAGCGGATAGTGATGGACATCCCCCTCCTCGTCCTTCGTCGTATATGTCGCCATGAAGGCAAACGGGTACTCCGTATTCCTGTCCTCGACGAGGTGGAAGTATATGCGTGACGGGAAGAGCAGGCTTTCATTCTTACGGTTGAAATAGAGGTCGATGCTTTCCCTGAAGGATGCTATCTCCGTGCGGTAGCAGGAGAGGAGGATGTCGAGCTGCCTCTTCACCCACTTCTTATCGACGTAGCGGCTTCCGACTGCAAACGGCACATCTGAGGCAATGCGGTCTATCTCCTCGGTCTCATAGGAGGGATTGATTTTCTCCCTCTCCAGTTCGATACCGGTCGACGAGAGGAGATTGTCGATGAAATAGGAGGCTATCTCCTTTACGTACTCCTCGGTTATGGAGGCACCCTTCTCAAGGTCTCTGAAGCAGTACTCGTAGAAAGACTGAGGCGAGAGAATGCTTCTCTCTCCATCCCTTATAAAACCTTTTTCCGTGAAAATGAAATCCATTGCCTCAATTATGAGATAGAAAAGCTCTGTGAAGCAAGAAAAAAGAGAGAGCCCAATAGTCGCAGAAAAGGGTTGACCGGAAATGGTTTCTCCTCAACACTATGAAGACGAAATCAGTCCGAGTCATAAATCACGGGAAAAGGAGGAGCCGGAATGGAAAATGCAGAGAGGAAGGAAATAAACAGAAAGCTCCAGAACGGATACTTGAAAGCAGCTGCCAAAAAAGTTCTAGAAAAGATAAGGGCGGCCGACGTCGACACTGACTCAACGGGAATCTCCCACAGACTCGACTCCTTACGTGGAGCTGTGGAATTCAGACTCAAGAGAAAGAAGATGACTGTGCACGTAACATACGAAGTCATCTTCAACTTTTCTTCCTTTCTCGAACGCTATTATGATCTTGACAAGAGTGAGGCGGCGAGACTGCTACTCGCCCCGATCTTCCCGTCAATTGAGCTCGGCGATGACGAACTCGCTCTCCTTGAATTCTCCGACAAAGAACACACTAAAGATGCAGTCAGGATACAGACGCTCCTGAAGAAGGCTGCCGTCAACGTGGATTTGAAAAATGCAAAGAAAACATTCCATTCCCTGCAGGAAAAGGGATTTTTCACGACTGCCGACGGGAAGACCTCACTTGTAAATGATTTCCCATCCTCGATCCCCCCCTCGGATGAGGGAGACGACGGCGTCTGGTATGTTGATGATGACTTCAATCTCGTCTACGGAACACCTCCGATAAAGAGGAGTTTATTCGATGTACTCATCGAGTCATTCCAGAAAGATGAAGAAGAATACCGGAACACCTGGTGGAATGAGATAGAAAAGAAGAACGAAAGACTGCTTTCTCTCTTTACCGACGACCTTTCAGAACTGAAGGAAACCACAAGAGGCTGTTATCTTGACGATATATGGTGGTTCCTCGATTCATATTTTTACTACGAAACCATCGAGTCGATTCATGATGCGGCAAAGAATATCGTGGATTTCTTCAGATACTACATCTGCCGCGGCCGCGGTCACTCCGAATACCTCGTAAAACGGATGGCGTCGACAGTCAGGAGATTCTTTTCTGTCATGTACAGAAACGGTGAAGTCACAGAAGAAGAATACCTTCGCGTCGTCTCCGACATAAAGAACAACATGGACTGGCTCATTGAAGCCGCCGCTGATTATGAAGCGAGAGTAAGATACTTCTTCTGAACCACCCGGAAGTCAGGCGTCCCTGCATCCTTCACTTCTGCAGTTTTCAGCAGCCTGTCAACAATCGCCCCGAAGTACATTATTACCATCACAATACGGAACATCATGGAATTTCAGGCATTCATTTGTCTTTTACTTCACTTCAACTTCATTGCTAACTTCACTATAACTTCACTACGAAAGTGAAGTAAATGAAGTAAAGCTACTCACTGAATTCCGGCTCCTCGATTATGTCCGGATTGGTCTTATAAAGAGAGGGCTTTCTTTGTCCGATTTCATTCAGATATCCCTTTTCAATCAGTGGTTCAAGTATATTCTTTCTGAAATAACTCGAAGCCTTCACTCCTATATAATCTGCTATTTCAGATGCATTCCTGGCGCCGTAACTGCAGAGTGTGAGAATCTCGGCAGCATACTTTGATTCCAGTGCAATCGGAACAAATTCAATATCGGGAAGCATGGAGATGGTTTCAACGCCGTCATCATACGTCAGGTCAGGAAGAACCAGCTTGAAATGGTCGGATGCAGCACAGATGAAGGGTTTGTGCCTCCTGTCGGCGTTTCTGTATGCCTCGGTTATCTTTTCAAATCCAGTGCCTTCAGCTTCCATCATCCTGCATTTCACAAGAATACCGGAAATTACAGTATTGCGTCTTTTTGAAACGAATCCGGTCAGGTTATATGTCTTTATGACCTTTCCAACCTGGTAGAGGTTCCCGGGGCTCGAAATCTCAAGCCTGTCACGGAACATATCGACCTGTATCTGGGAGCCGTCGATGTAATAATCCCTGTGAGCCACCGCATTAATGATTCCCTCAGCCAGAGCACGTTCCGGATAAGCATCCACAGCATCATGTCCGAAATTCTTCTTGATTATCGAATGATTCATCCGGAGACGGACGAAATCAAGCATGAATGCAATCGAGTCCAGGATGTTTCCTTTGAATTCGGAGGATGAGATAATCCTGTTGCTTCCTCTTGTGAAACCGTTGAAAGCAGAACACTTGACGAGAGTCTTCTCGTCATTGTATCCATCTCTGAAAAGAACAGCACCGTTCCTTAGTTTTTTCCCGTCATCGAAGAAATGACACGACTGGAGCACTTTATCCGTCAGTGTCTTTCCTTCGTTGTTCTCGCTGTAAACTCTGAATAGCTTACTGAAATCATCACGATTGTAATCGATATCGGAAACAAGCATGTCGTATTGGGCCTGCTTGCTTTTCGTTGCCATATCAATAACCTCTTCAACAGTGGCGCCGTTAGTGAAGCCCTCTCTTCTCATGTATATGCCCAGAAGACCTTTGTATTTCAGAAAAACCGGCTTCAGCACGGACTCCATGATTTCAATCTTTATGACAAACAACTCCTTCCCATTATTCTCATACGGAAGAAACGAAATCTTCATGGGAGGGACTGGAACAATGTGCTGGTTGACCTGATTGTTGAAGTAGTTGCGTTCGTTATCGACTTCTTTCCTGTCAAACCCGATGAGTTTGTTGGTCTTGTCCTCGACACCGATGTACAGGAAGCCACCTTCCGCATTCGCAAATCCGGAAACTGTTTTCAGCCATCCCCGGATATCATCACGATCCAGACGTGCCTTTGTCTCTATATTGAAAGATTCAATCAGATTTATTCTTTCTATTTCATCCAATAGCATCAAAACCTCATTGAAACAATGTTACTTCACTATAACTTCACTGTCAACTTCACTACAACTTCACTACAATCGTGAAGTAAATGAAGTAGAAAAAGATAATCCTTCCAGAACAGAATAATCTTCACTCTGGAGATAAGGACAATATATTGTGAAGCTCTGCGTGTCATTTGAAATCTGCCGATGGCATTGGCAGATTTGACTCTGTCTGCGTTTGCACGCGAAGGTTTTCCGGTGATTCTCTCCGGATTCTCCCCGTTCGGACAGGACTCAGTTCAGAGCGTCCTTCCTGACCCGGTCGAGAGCCGCTTCGAACCTTGTGTCCCTTGTATATGTATCATCAACGGGGACTTCAAGACCTGTTGTCGGCTCTATTCCCCTGTTCTCATAGCTGACACAGATGCCGTCCTCAGTCAGAAGTTTCGTCTCGAGCGACGCCATCACAATATTGAGATTCATCGAAGAGAAACTTCCCGAATGGTAGAGAGAGCGCTTAACTTTGCTGCATGTCGCGCCGTATGTCGTACCGCCCGTGACAGCGCCTCCCGCCATGAGGTTCTTTGCAATGGATGCACTGAGTTCGGCGCAGGAGATGGAATTGCCGTTGGTGATGACGACGAAGGGGCCCTCATAGTCTTTCACTCCGTTGCAGAAAGACTTTTCAATGGAGAGATCCATCCACGGCCCGTACTCGTATCTGGAGTAGCCGTCCTTATACCTTGTCTCCCCTATCTTCGTCTCATCCTTGAAGAAGGATCCGAAGATGGTCTCGAGAGTAGAATTGTCTCCTCCGCTGTTGCTTCTGACGTCCATGACTACGCCTTTGATTGTGTAGACTTCATCTGTTCCGTCTGCCCCCTCAATCCGGCATATTCCGTCCTTTCCGATCTCCTTCAGGATTTCGAACATCTCATATATGCCCCTGAAGTATTGAATCCTGTCAGAAAAATCATATCCGGAGCCCGTATCCCAGAGATAGTCATGGAAACGGACATACTTTTCGCCGAGCTTCTCCTTCTCCTCCTCCGTCAGGGTCTTCTTGTAGAGGAGAGCTTCCGAGAGAGGAGTATCGACATAAGATATGAAGGAGGAGAAGTAGAAGTAGAAGATGTCATCCTCCGTCACGCCGTAGTAATAGCTGAAGCCGTCGGTGTCGAAGGCGTTCACGATTTCATTCCAGGCCTTCTGCTCCTGTGTTTCCGCATTATCAAAGGTTTTGAAGCTGTACCCCATGGAGGCTTTGAAGGTCGTACCTGTGTTATGGAAACTTCCCTTCTCGGTAAGCTTCTTCACCTCATAGTAACCCTCGACTCCTCCATAGAACTGCGCAAGCTGTGCATCCGCCTCCTCGTCGTCCTCGAGAGATATCTTCGTCTTTCCGTCAACCGAGATGAGTGCACCGCCCGAGCTAACATCCGGGAATGAGCTGTTCTCCCCGCCGCTCCGGCTCTCCCACTTTCTCTCCCGTGCGGGAGACATCCAGAGATAGTTCTTGAAATTATCCCTGACGATGAGATCGAAGTGACAGTCGTCGATATTGATTGCGATCTCCTTGAAATACCCGAATGCCTTTATGGAATCGTCCTCATTCGAATAGTCGAGTCCACTGAATAGAGGAAGGTACTTCTCATAAACCGTGTCCCAGTCGAGGTCCGTCTCAGTGGAGAAGCGTACATATTCCATGTTCATCGTGTTCCAGAACTGCAGGAATACCGACTTCCATGAGTCATCGGGAGCAGCAGCGCCCGCCGTGCATGACGAGAGAATGAGAAGCGAGGCGATAACGATGATCAGTGCGAGTGTTTTCTTCATCAGTTGACCCTCCATGTGACTGCCCCGGTGAGTGTGACTGTCGAATTATGTATTGGATATGAGCCGTACTTCTGCGCCCTGTTGAGGTCCGTCAGAGCAAGGGCGTACCCGGCTCTTATGTAACTTTCCGCCCTGTCGGACAGTTTGAATTTGACGCCGAGAGATGCACTCACCCCCGCCTGGCAGATGTTGTAGTTCTCAAGATCTGTTTTCTCGTCGAAAGGTATAAGCCCGGGGTTCCTCGAGATTGAGTAAGCATAGCCCGATCTGCTTCCGTAGATCCATAATCCGACGAATCCTCCGACGGATGCAAAGAGAGAGACGCTGCTGCTGCCGAGCGTATCGGTATAACGGAGAGCAACCGGGACTTCGATGAAATGATTGTAACGGCTGTAGTCCAGAGTCCTGATCGCGGCCGAATCATCCTCGACGGTACGGCTGTAACCATAGTTCTTCATAGAGTACGAAAGCCCCGTCTCGAGTTCCAGAGACGGCATAAGACCGACAAGGACAGGAACCGAAACAGTGAAACCGGGTTTATTCGAATATGTGTAATTTCTGTACCCTTCCCCTGCTATGATCCCGTTCCAGTCAGCTCCTGCCTCAAGGCCGACGGAAAGGGCTGCGGCGGAGAGAGAGAACACCATCAGAAGGAAGAATAAGGCGGCAATAGTCTTTTTCATTGCCACAATATGCCATTTCCAGCCTGAATTGTTAACCTCATCTCACTGAATTATGCTGGAAAACAACTGATTACGGATCGTGGAAACTTTACCAGGGGCTCCTCTTAATTGCAGACATTGTATCTATGGTGCCAGCGCAGTCAAAGGAACAACAAACACACCGTCAGGTCTTCGATAGGCTGCACTCGACATACCGCAGAGCACACAGAGGATCCTGGGTGCCCTTCCTCCAATTTCAGACAGAATACTCTTTTTGATTCTCAGAAGATTATCGGCAGCCTCGTCAATCTGGTTTGCGCCCAGTTTGATTTCAAAACCGCACCACTCTCCGTCGGGAAGTGCTATCACGGAATCTATTTCCTTATTCATATAATCCTGATAATGATAGAGCTCAGCCCCAAATGACTCTGCATAGATTCTCAGATCACGCTCACACAAAGCTTCAAAGAGAAATCCCAGTGTATTCAAATCGTTCAACAGCATCTTCGGTGTGATATCCAACAAAGCACAGGCAAGCGATGGATCCGCAAGATGTCTTTTCTCCGCCTGCTTAACCCTGACAGACGACCTTATTCTGTATGAGTACGGTCTCTGATTATCAATCAGGAAAAGTCTTGTCAGAACATCAAGATAGGTAGCTGTCGTTTCGACTGTGATATCCTCTTCGTCAATTGCCTTTATATCGTCCTTCAAACGTTTATTTGTCGCCGTAGTAGATTCGTTTCTTGCCAGAGAACGCATAAGAAGTTCCATCTTATGGCTGTCCCTCTCTATTCCGT
>CAVDOI010000048.1:0-13906 GCA_963610485.1 Lachnospiraceae bacterium | reverse complement strand
TTATATATATGCCTTCCTTTCAAAAGATATCCGTCATACCACCTCTTTGTCTCCTCAAAGCTGACACAATATCTATATGAAAGACTTTTAACCTCCTCTTCAGTAAAACCGACATATTCAGCAAAAGGACCAGGCTGCAACATCGTGTATTCATCAAAGTTATTGAGTGCAGACTGAGTTTTCTGTCGCCTTATAGGAAGAATCCCCGTCATATATGCAAGTGCCATATACTTTGTCGGCTCAGAACCTTTGAAAAGTCCCCTTAAAAACGAGATATACTCTTCCTGAATCTTATGATTATTTGCATCATCGCGGATCAGAACATCCCACTCGTCGATGATGACAACAAACTGGTTTTTCGTCTCTTTGTTAATCCGGGCCAGGACCGCAGGAAGGGATTTGTCGTCATCCCTCACGCAATCAGGATAATATTCTTTTAATTCCCCGATTACTTCCCTCTCGATATATGAAATAACCTTTTCCACTCCTCCTGCAGGATTAATACACCACTGTATATCAAGATGAATTACATCATATTTATTGAGGTGCCTTTCCCAGTTTGGAGAAGAGCCGATTTTCAAGGATGAAAACAAGTCTCTGGAGTCAGCACCTTTTGAGTAGTAAGCTGTGAGCATATTGGCTGTCATGGACTTGCCGAAGCGGCGGGGACGGCTGTTGCAGATAAAACCGCTGGGAGTCCCTAATATTTCATTAGTGAAATTCATCAACCCGCTTTTATCTACATAGATTCTGTCTTTATAAGCAGATTTAAATGCCGAACTATCTGGATTAACAAATTGTCCCATATCGTGTACTCTCCTTTCTGCCTGATACCAACTCTGCCTGTTGACTAAAAGAAATGATGTATTTCTGTACATCCTCATCTTTTCTATATTTTACTACAGAACCCCGAAAACATGTAGAAGTTTTGAGCACAATCGACTTCAATTCAGTTGATATATCCACTTCTCTCGAAAGTAGTATTCCGGTAGTAATGCCTTCTCCCCGTGGTCACATTCTGCCGGATAATGACACCCTATGACGCACTTTGTTCATACTCTGAAAGCTCTACGTTCATCATGCCGTGGCTTGAATACTGTTCCATCTTTCAGGAACGGCTTCATATCATAAAGACCAGTCATCGTCGTGAAATCGTCATCCGGGACGACACTGATATTCTTCCTTCTTCAGAAGGCGTAATACTCTGCGGCTTTCCTCCTGTAAACCCTCAGATAGGCATTACTCTGCTTTGCCGGACAAAATCCACATCAATTCTGAATATTCTGTAACCGGCAGTTATCTGTAGCGTCTTATTCCGCCGATGCTTTGACATTGCCCTCTATGTCTCTTCCACCATAAAAGATGCGGACGATATCAACAACAGCTTCACAGTTATCCACAAGATAGAAGACAATGTAGTTGTCAACAATAACCCTGTGCATCTTAATGCTGTGCCAGGGTTCCCAGTCAACAAGCGTATAGCGTTCAGGCATGGAACACAACGATCTTATCTCTGCTTTTATACGGTTAACCTGCATCCCGGCTGCTACAGGAACCTGCAGAGAGAACGCTATATATCTGTAGATTTCCTCGAGGTCGTTCAGAGCTTCATCAGAAAACAGGACATCGTATCTTCCAATCATATCCCGAATTTCTTCTTTAATTCTGCGTCAACCTCATCTAGAGTGTATGTCCTACCTGCTCTGACGGACTCAATTCCTTTTTCAAGAGCGGCATCGATTTCGCTTTGAGTCATGTTTGCAGCATTCTCCAGATGGGGAGAGGGAAGATGCAGATTAAACGGGAGTCCTCGCTCAAAGACAATCCGACTGTAGAACATCTGAATTGCAGAGGAAGGTGAAATTCCAAGCTGTATTAGAATACTTTCAGCATTTTCCTTCAATTTTGCATCAATACGCACATAGACAGGGGAAGTGTTTGCCATATATTCGATACTCCTTTACATAAAAATGCCATATCATGCCAGCAAATGCAAGCATGTGCTATAATATATAACAAAACATCAACAATAATCTTCATTTGTGACGCAACTTCCTGTTTACATACAAAATTGAAGCAGATTCGAAGTTGCCTCAGATTTCATGTGCTGGAAACTCTCTTCTCCAGAATCGCTTTTCAAAAACAATACAAGCTGTTGAACTCCCTGCCGCTGGGGTTGCAGTCCGCGTATGCATAACAAGGATTCACACAAACTTACTTTACCTCAGCCATTATCCTCGACTTACAGAAGGGTAACTTAGATTCTCTGTTCAAACAAGGAACCAAATTGAACGCTTCTACAAGAAGTAGTATTCCGTAGTAATACCTTATCCCCATGGTCACATTCTGCCGTGTAAAGGCACGTCTTGACGCACTTTGTCTATGCTCTGAAAGCTCTAGACTCTTCATACTGTGGCACACAAACATCATCTTCAGGGTGGCCGGAATTCCGTTTGTCTTCTCGTCAATCGGAATACTGTCACGACTATGCACATCGGCGACAAACCTTGACAACCGGCACATTGATGCATACATTTTAAACAGAAGGAAGGCACCGCCAGTGGACGGTTGCCTCAATTGAAAGCCAAGAAATAGCCGTCCTAATTTTCGATCCGAGGACGGTTATTTTTTTATCGCGCTATACAGCGCAATTAAAAGGCCGAGAACTGTTTCAAAATCGCTCATAAGCATCACCACCTTTTTCCGATTTTGAATACGAATCCAGGAGGAACCCTCCTGAATATACTCTATCCAGGAGGTCTAACCGTCCACCTTTACTCAGCGGTGCCGCTAAGAGACTACCATATACCGGAAGGCGTACCAGGTATTGAAACAGTGCCAATCGGGGACAACTCCACCGTTCCCCCTCCGCCGGAACGTCTTCAAATGCTGTGTAATTTCATCCACGTACACCGGCCGCTCCGGGAAGAAATACAGTTCATCACGGCGTATGTCTGTATAAGTACAGATGCCGGACATGCACAGTCGAAACGCACGCACACCTCATCGTACGGAACCGTCATGGTCTTCAGCCCTGTCTTCTGAATCTTTCGTCACAGTTGCGTTTCCATATTGTCTCTCCCCCTTCTCCCGTTCTATGCTCTCTGTTATGGACAGAAACATCAAGGTAATCGGAGAGAAGGAAGAAAGAGTAAGGGCAGAGCTGAAAGGCGTCGAGAAGGAGACTGCCGAAAAGGCATTCAGGTACTACGGCATTACACGTCCCCTGTACCGTGCGCTCTTCTTCGCTCATATGGACAGCGACGATAAGATCGGCTGCTTTGCGCCGTCGGATGAGATCATCATCCTCTCCGAGTCCCTCCTCGATTACCCCATTTCAGAGGTAAGGAACATATTCATCCATGAATGCGCACATGCCGTCGACTACTATATCCATGCTTCAATGACGGGCCACTCCCCCTTCTTCAGGGATGCATGCATGAAGCTCGGTATCGACAAGGGCTTCGAGAAGGCCCGCATAAAGAGCGATGTCAGAGTGAAGGCAAAGGCGAGGGAGAAGCTCGACAAGCTTCTCGCACTCTCATCGTCGTCATTCGAGAACGAGGCGCTCGTCGCCCTCGAAAAGGCGCGGGAGCTTATCAAGAAGGCATCGCTTGAAGAGGAGACAGACGAGGAGAAGATCTACTTCGTCAGCGTCTGGGAGAAGGGACGCATCGCAACATACGTCGTCTACATTTCGATAATAGTCAGCGAGAACACAGGGGTCTTCTTCGTGAAGGACCACAGAGGGGAATCCGTCGCCCTCACGGCCTACGGCTCCCTCGAGCAGTGCGAAAGCGCACTCTATCTCTTCGACTACCTGATGTCGGCTCTGGACGATGAGGTTGCCAGGCTCAGAAAGAGCGGACGCCGCATATCGAAGGACAGTTTCATGGTCGGTGCCTATGATGCGATAAAGAAGAAGACATCAGGCGGAACGGACACGGCGATCGTGCGGTCGATAAAACTCGAGACCGAAGACAGGGCGAGGAGGATCGCCTTCAAGGATACATGCCTCAGAACAGGACACACCAGAGTCAACGTCGACAGGAACAGCTTCGACTCGGGATCCTCTTTCGGACGCGACCTCGATCTTTCGGGTGAGAGACAGAAGAGAATCGGGAACTAACGCGCCACATTCCTCTTTCTGTATTCGACAGGGGTCATTCCCTCGTTTATGCGGAAACGCTGCGTGAAGTAAGAGGACGACGAAAAGCCGAGGGTTGACGCTATTTCGGTGACGCTGAGCTCCGTCGATGACAGAAGATATCCCGCCTCCCTCATCCTCCTCTTCTCGAGATATGCCTTCGGCGGAATGCCGTAGCTCTCCGAAAATCTCCTTGCAAGATGGAACTTCGAAAGATGGAAGCGCATGGCAAGGTCATCAAGCGTCAATGCCTCCATGTAGTGGGTGTCTATATAATCCCTGATCTCCATCATCCTCTGACTGCCGGAGTCCGTTTCATTGAGGAGGATCGGGGACGAGGGAAGACGTGAAAGAACGGCCATCATACCGAGAAATACCGATGCGGCCTCCACATCATAGCCCTTCTGGGTCTTCGAGAGAATGTTGAACATTCTCCTCATCCCCTCACCGACCTTGACTTCATAGCGCCCGAGAGGAAAGACGGGGTTGTACTGCTCCCCCGCCGCATAATCCTTGAGGGCTATGTTCGACACCCCGAGGACGAAATACTCCATGCTGTCACGGGGACTCGACTTCTCGGTGTGATGGAAGCCCGGGGGAAGGATGATGAAATCGGAGGCTGCCACCCGGAACGAGGAAGACTGCGTGACGATCTCTCCCTCCCCGCGCTCTATGTACATGAATTCCGTGAATGTATGGCAGTGCATGAGGCTTGCCCAGTCCTTCTCGTACTTCGAGTAGCTGAAGTAGAGAAGACGGGGCATCTGCTCTGTTTTCTCGGAAGGGAATTCTATCCTGAAATTGCTCATACCACCATTATAGCGGCTTACCTCCAATAAGCAAGAAAGATAAAACATAGAGCAAGAAAACGATGGTTTTACTGCTTTTCCCGCTTACGATGGAATCATGAGGGGATCAATCCCCGGGAGGAATTTCTATGAAAAAGATTATCGCTATCATGCTTGTTCTCGTTCTCTCCCTCTCTCTCTTCGCACAGGGTGCCGCAGAGAAGAAGAGTGCGGAAAAATCAAACACGCTCACGGTCTGGGCATGGGACAAAAACTTCAATATTCCTGCACTTCTGGAAGCTGAAAGAATCTACCGGATCGACCATCCCGATTTCAAACTCGAGATTGTCGAGAACGTCTACACCGACATCGAAGTCAAGCTTATCACAGCTGACGGAGCCGGCGACTATTCGACGCTTCCCGATATCTTCCTGATGCAGGACAACTCGGCTCAGAAGATGCTCACGAACTACCCCGGGCTCTTCACATCCCTCGACAAGAGTGGAATCAGGTTCTCCGATTTCGCTAGAGGAAAGGTCGCACTCGGGTCCCATGACGGCAGCCAGTACGGACTTCCCTTCGACAACGGCGCCGTAATCATGCCCGTCCGCACGGACATCATCGCTCAGGCGGGACTCACGACTGCCGACTTTACGGATATCACATGGGAGCAGTTCTTCAAGAACGCACACCTTGTAAAGGATGCCACAGGCATCGACATGCTGACGACAAGCGGCGGAAGTGAAATCGTACTCATGATCCTCCAGTCCGCAGGGGCTTCTCCTTACGTCGACGGAAAGGTGAACCTTGCGAACAACGAAGTTCTCTACAAGGCAATGGAAATCTATGCGCGCCTTATCAACGAGGGCCTCATGACAGACTACACCGACTGGGATCAGTACATCGCGTCCTTCAACACGGGAAAGGCTGCCGGCCTCATCCAGGGCAACTGGATCCTCTCGTCCATCCAGGCGGCGGAGGACCAGAGCGGCAAGTGGGCCGTATGTCCTCTCCCGTCACTTGACGGCGTCAGCGGAGCTACAAACTACTCCAACTCCGGCGGCGCAAGCTGGTACGTATCATCCAACTGCTCGAACACGGAACTTGCATATGACTTCCTGAAGACAACACTCGGCTCTTCTCTCGAACTCTATGACAACATCCTCGTCTCCAACGGCGTCATCACGACATACCTGCCGGCTGGAAAGAGCGAAAGATATCAGGATGAGGTTGAATACTACAACGGCCAGAAGGTCTATGCCGACATCGTAAGATACGCAGAGGGCGTTCCCGCATGCGACTTCGGCTCCTACTACAACGACATCAGATCGGCTGTAACAGTCGCCATCACGAACGTCGTACAGAAGGGTGCCGACATCAGAAGCGAAATGAAGACGGCACAGGAGACCGTCGAATTCGCAATCGGCTATTGATTACACTTTAAAGACAGGGGCGGGGGGATGCCTGCCCCTCTCTTTTGTAAAGGAGAGTGCTGAAGTGACACAGAAGAGACTCACGCTAGAGAGAAAGCAGAACATCACCGGCTGGATATTCCTCATCCCCGCCGCATTCCTGATCTTCGCATTCTGCTTCTACCCCATGCTCCAGGCCGTACTCCTCTCGTTCAGGAGAGGAAGCGGGAAGAACGAGAAATGGGTGGGACTGCAGAACTATGCCCGTCTCTTCAAAGACAGGACATTCCGCGAGTGTCTCTTCAACACTGTCTTCTACTTTTTAATCCAGGTGCCGGTGATGCTTGTTCTGGCCCTGATTCTCGCGCAGATGCTCAACAACCCCAAGCTCAGGGGAAAGGCCGTCTTCCGCACCCTCATCTTCCTGCCCTGTGCGACTTCCCTCGTATCATACTCGATGATCTTCAAGTCGCTCTTTGCCTCCAACGGCCTCATCAACACGATGCTGGGGTGGATCGGAGTCAGGGGCATCGACTGGTTTAACAACTCATGGTCCGCGCGCATCGTGATCATCATCGCCCTCATATGGCGCTGGACGGGTTACAACATGGTCTTCTACCTTGCCGGCCTCCAGAACATCGACTCGTCGATCTACGAGGCGGCGACAATCGACGGCTGTTCGAGCGCATCCAAGTTCTTCCGTATAACAATACCTCTCCTGAGGCCCACGATTCTTCTCACGGCGATTATGAGCACCTCGGGCACCCTCCAGCTCTTCGACGAATCGGTGAACCTCACAGGAGGCGGGCCGGGAAAGGCGACGATGACGCTTGCGCACTACATATACAACACGACATTCGTCGACACCCCGAATTTCAACTATGCATCGGCTCTTTCGGTGTTCATACTTATCTCGATAGCGGTACTATCCGTAATCCAGATGAAGGCAGGTGACAGGCGTGACTAGAAAAAAAGTGAAAGACAGAGCCCTTACGGCAAGTTACATTGTCCTCTCCGTTGCCGCCGTTCTCTCGGCCTTCCCGCTCTACTATATGCTGAGCGGTGCGACCAACAGGAGCATCGACATAATCAGGGGGCGTCTCGTTCCGGGAACGTACCTTGTCGAGAACTTCAGGACACTCACGGCAAACCAGAATCTCGGACGCGCCCTCTTCAATTCGTTCAGAAACAGCATAATCGTGACCGTTCTCACGCTCGCTGTCTCGTCAATCGCAGGCTACGGCTTCGAAATCTACCACGACAGGCATAAGGACAGACTCATGGCGGTGCTCCTCACGGCCATGATGCTCCCCTTCGTCGCGACGATCGTGCCCTTATTCAGGATGTTCAGCAAGATGCATCTTATCAACACGATATATGCACTCATCCTCCCCACGATATCGACACCGTTCATGATCATGCTCTTCCGGCAGTCCGCGCGCTCTTTTCCGCACGACATCATCGAGGCGGCACGTCTCGAGGGACTCGGGGAGTTCAGAATATTCGTGACGATGTTCATCCCCGTCATGAAGTCGACATACGGCGCTGCGGCGACAGTTACATTCATGGGCGCATGGAACAACTACCTATGGCCGAAGATCATCTTCCAGTCAAACGAGAGCATAACGATGCCGATGCTCGTTGCCAACCTCAAGAGCGTCTACTTCGTCGACTACGGCATGCTGATGCTGGGTGTCCTCATATGTACGCTTCCGACGGCAGTCATCTTCCTCGTTCTGCAGAAGAGCTTCGCCAACGGTATAACGGGATCGGTCAAATGAGAACGGATGCCGAAATAGAATTTGCAGAGCGCACGGGCTTTCTGACGGAAGACCTAGGATTATTATGGCTTGAGGAGAAGAGAAAACGCAGCGGAGGGGCGTACGGAATCGAGGGGGGAAAGCTTTCCTTTGATGTCTTTCTCGAGATGTTCCTTACGTCCTTCCGCCTTGCCTTCGTCCTCCGTGACGAAAGAATAGACTATCCATACAGGGAGCTCACCGATGACGATATAGAGTCCTACTGGAATAACAACCGGGATCTCTTCACGAGATACAACGGCGACTCCTTCGTTCTCGATGAGGTCAGAGACGTAATCGCGAAAAGAATAAGAGAGGAGGAATACGAGAGGAATGTCGAAGAAATACTACTTCTCCTCAATTAAAACATCCTCCGGCGAAAGAGGGACAGTCAGAAATCCCTATTCCTCCCTCTCGAAGCTTTCCTCCATCAGGCTGGAAGACGGCGACAGAATAATGCTTGAGTGCGGCTCCGTCTTCACGGGGGCAGTCCACATCCGCGGCGTTGACGGCATCACGATCTCGTCCTACGGAAAGGGCTCCAGACCCGTAATCGACGCAGAAGGCGGCGGGATATGGCTCCAGGACTACGGCGTCCCCCTCGACAATCCGGCGCACAGATACCGCTGTGAAGTCTCGTCGACGATTCTCCTTTTCGATACCAATGATGCAACAGTGTCGGATATAGAAGTAAGGAACTCGGGTGTGGAGAGAGAACACTACTCTGACGCACTCCGCACCCCGAGGACGGGAATCGCAGTCACGGCAAAGAACCGGGGTACGATCAGAAACACAAGAATCGAGGATGTGACCGTAAGAAACGTCGAAGGTAATGTCTACGACAAGCACCTCTCGAACGGAGGAATATACTTCACCGTTCTCAAACCCGATGACGGCAGCACCCTCATTCCGCGTTTCGACGGCGTACACATAACGGGATGCTTCTTGAAGAACGTCTCGAGATGGGGGATAGCCGTCGGCTACACATACCTCTGGGAGAAGTTCGCGGGAACGGAAACCTCCGAAGAGGTCTTCAAGAAGTACGGGAACACCAGTATTTCCATCGACAACTCTTATGTCAAGGACGCAGGCGGCGATGCGATAACCGTGATGTACGCCCTCCGTCCCGTCGTCAGAAACTGCCGCAGTGACGGTGCCGCGCGTGACATGAACGACAGAATATATACCCGGCCCCTGTCACGCATGGGAAAGGTTGCAGCCGCAATATGGCCGTGGAAGTGCCTTGACGCCCTCTTCGAGTACAACGAAGTCTATGACACACGCCTCAACCAGGACGGCATGGCATACGACGCAGACAGCGGATGGAATACCGTCTACCGTCATAACTACTCACACGCCAACGAAGGGGGCGCGGTGATGTTCTGCCTGGAAGAGTCAATATCCTCCGCCTATGAGGATAATGTCTCCGACGACGATTTATCGGGAGTGCTCTCCCCCTCCCTATGCCCCGGCGGGAGAGTCGAGAACAACACGATATACCATAGAGAAAGCACTCCTCTCATCAGACGGAGGATGGACGGCGGAAATGTGGAAATCATCAACAACAGGGAAATAATCATAGAAAGGAAGAGATAGATGAAAGAAAAAGGCCGCGTTACGATCCCGACGGATCTCAATATAATCAGGGAGACACTCGAGACAGCAGAGAAATGGGGGGCCGATGCACTCCGCGACTGCGACGGGACGGAATTCCCGCCATCCCTTGCCTCCAGCGGACTCAGAATATATAAGACATATTATACAACACGGAAGGACAACGAGTGGGCCCTCTCACACCCCGATGAGATACAGCAGATGTACGTGATGACCTTTCCGAAGGTCGCTGAAGGAAAGACTCTCACCATCCCGGTGATGGAAGGCATACACCCAGAGCTTCTCAAGGTCAACCCGAAGGACAGAGAAAGATGGTGGGAGGTAATCGACAGAACGACCGGGGAGGTTGTCAAAAGCTGGAGCTATGACGAGAAGACGGAGAGCGTCACACTTGATGCTGTCCCCTACCATTCATACACGGTATCTTTTCTTGCCTTCATCATGTGGGATCCGGTGCATATGTACAACGCCGTCACGAACTCATGGGACACGACGAAGCAGATAACATTCGACGTCAGACAGCCCGAGACGCACGAGTTTTCCCTCAAGAGGCTCAGAACATTCATCGAGGAGCACAGCTACGTCAGCGTCATAAGATTCACTACATTCTTCCATCTCTTCACCCTCATCTTCGACGACAGGGCCAGGGAGAAGTACGTCGACTGGTTCGGCTACTCGGCATCCGTTTCGCCGTACATACTGGAGAAGTTCGAGAAGGAGGCAGGTTACCCCTTCAGGGCGGAGTACATAACAGACGGCGGCTACTACAACAACCAGTACAGGGTTCCGACAAAGGAATATAAGGATTTCATGGCCTTCCAGAGAAGGGAGGTCTGTGCACTTGTGAGGGAGTTCACAGATATCTGCCACGAATACGGCAAGGAGGCGATGATGTTCCTCGGAGACCACCATATAGGGGTGGAGCCCTTCATGGAGGAGTTCAGGACTACCGGCATCGATGCCGTCGTCGGAAGCATCGGGAACGGCCAGACTCTGAGGCTCCTTTCAGATATCCCGGGCGTGAAGTACACCGAAGGGAGATTCCTACCTTACTTCTTCCCCGACACCTTCCACGAAGGGGGTGACCCGGTGAGGGAGGCGAAGGAGAACTGGGTGACATCGAGGAGAGCAATCCTGCGTAAACCCATCGACCGCATAGGCTACGGCGGCTATCTCTCCCTTGCCCTCAAGTTCCCTGCATTCATGGACTACATAGCCTCCGTCTGCGACGAGTTCCGCACGCTCTATGACAACGTGAAGGGAACGACGCCGTTCTCGTTCAAGAAGGTCGCCGTCCTCAATTCATGGGGCAGAATGAGAAGCTGGGGCGCACATATGTACCACCATGCCCTCTATCAGAAGGAGAACTACAGCTATGCGGGAGTCCTCGAGATTCTCTCGGGTGCACCCTTCGAGACCGTCTTCATAAGCTTCGACGACATAATAGAGGACGATAAGGCCCTCGACGGCATTGATGTCATAATCACTATGGGTGACGCCGATACAGCCCATACGGGAGGCTCCTATTGGGATAACCCTGTCGTTCCCGCGAGACTGAGAAAGTTCGTATACAACGGCGGAGGCTTCATCGGAATCGGAGAGCCCTCGGGGCACCAGAGGGGCGGACGTTTCCTCCAGCTCTTCGACGTCTTCGGAGTCGAGAAGGAGACGGGCTTCACCCTCGGATACGACAAGTACAACCGGGATGTCGAAAAACATTTCATAACGGAGGAATCAGGTCCGGATTTCAACTGGGGCGAAGGAAAAAAGTGCATCTACGCCCTCGAAGGCACCACGATAATCGCAGCAAGGGACGGAGAAATACAGGGAGCCGTGAAGGAGTGCGGAAAGGGACGAGGGGTCTATCTCTCGGGGCTTCCCTATTCGGCGGAGAACACAAGAATCTTGGAGAGGGCCGTGCTCTGGGCATCTGGAAGCGAGGAGATGATCCATACATGGTTCAGTACAAACCCCGGCGTCGAGGTCAACGCATATCCAGAGAACGGAAAGTACTGTGTCGTCAATAACACATTTTCGCCGCAGAAGACAACAATCTATACAACAGACGGGAGCTCGTTCGACATTACACTCAAAGAAGCCGAAATCATCTGGTATGCGATAGACTGATCTAATGTTTCAGCACTTCGGCTATGTCGTAATGCGGCATCCCGCCGCGCTTCGAGCATACGAATGACGAAAGGACAGAGGCCTTCCGGGCAGCCGCCTTTGCATCGCCGCTTTCAATGTAGTCATAGAGAAAGCATGCCGAATAGCTGTCACCGGCGCCTACTGTGTCGACGACCTCCGTCCTGACGGCGGGAATACGGACGGCACTCTCATCATAGACTGTCGAGCCCTTCTCTCCTTCGGTGAGAATCACGATGCCGATGGAGTATCTTTTCTTCAGGGAGGTGATATCTTCCGCGCCGGAGAGGGAGAGAATGAGCGGGAGCTCGTTCTCGTTGACCTTCAGGATGTTACATCTTTCAAGCCCCTCCCTTATTACATCCTCCGAATAGAAGTTCTTCCGGATATTGACATCGAAGTACATGATCCGGGCATTGATCGATGAGGAAATACTTCGGAATGTCTCCCGGCTCTTCTCACTCCTGAGGGCAAGCGTCCCCCAGTAGAATACATCGACTTTCTCCGGAAGGGAGAGAGGGATGCGTATGTCATCCCAGGCGCACGGGGAGTTGAAGACGTAGTCGGCTTCACTGCCGGAAATGACGACATCGGCCCTTCCCGTCGGGAGAAGCGAGAGTGTCACATACTCCGTCCCGATTCCGGCAGCCTTCATTATGGAGAGTGCATCGCGCCCGGGTCCGTCATCCCCGACTGCGCTTATGATATCTGCCTCGCCTCCGCACTTATGAAAGTGGTAGGAGACGTTGAGTGGTGCTCCACCTATGGTCTTTTTCTCTCCGAATACATCGTAGAGGACCTCACCGAATGCCAGGAGCCTCATTTCCAGTAGCCCTTCATCCTCTCCCTGAGAGAGAGTCTGTATTCTTCCCAGTCGGTAAGGGGCTCACGGGCAACTCCGTCTTCGACTGCAGCCTTCGCCACAGCCACGGCCTCCCATTCGATCACCCTCGGGTCAAAGGGCTTCGGAACGATATAGTTACGGCCGAACGAGAAGTTCTCACCGCCGTATGCCCTTCTGACCTCTTCGGGAACAGGCTCCTTTGCCAGCGCCGCCAGGGAGAGGGCCGCGGCCTTCTTCATGTTCTCTGTAATCTCAGCCGCCTTCACATCGAGGGCCCCGCGGAATATGAAGGGAAAGCCGAGGATGTTGTTTATCTGATTGGGATAGTCGCTTCTTCCCGTTCCCATTATTACGTCGTCTCTTGTAGCGACTGCCTCTTCATATGTAATCTCGGGATCGGGATTGGCCAACGCAAAGACAATGGGGTTATCTGCCATGCTGAGGAGCATCTCCGGCTTAAGAAGACCCTTTGCGGAAACTCCCATGAATACATCAGCTCCGACGAGAGCCTCTCCGAGAGTGCGTGCTCTGCTTTCTGTCGCAAGCTCCGCATGCACGGGATTCATGCCCGGCCTTCCCTTATAGATGACACCGTCGATGTCCGTCATTATGAGGTTCTCCTTCCTGACACCCATCGAGAGGAACATCCTTGCCGAGGAACATCCTGCGGCACCGGCGCCGGAGAATACGACCTTCATATCATCGAGCTTCTTCCCGACAATCTGCGCGGCATTGATGAGGGCGGCGGATGCGATGATCGCAGTTCCGTGCTGGTCGTCATGGAATACGGGAATGTCGCACTTCTTCCGGAGTTCTGTTTCAATGTAGAAGCACTCCGGTCCCTTTATGTCCTCGAGGTTGATCCCGCCGAAGGATGGCGATATGGCCCTCACTATGTCGATGAACTTATCGGGATCCTTCTCGTCGACCTCGATGTCGAAGACGTCTATATCTGCAAAACGCTTGAAGAGTACGCCCTTACCTTCCATAACGGGCTTCGAGGCAAGTGCACCTCTGTCACCCAGCCCGAGAACCGCAGTCCCGTTCGAGATGACGGCGACAAGATTACCCTTGCTTGTATACTTATATGCATCACTGCTGTTCTCCGCTATCTTCAATACAGACGCGGCTACTCCCGGCGTGTAAGCCAGCGAGAG